>JAGLSW010000083.1 GCA_023135565.1 Candidatus Aminicenantota bacterium
TATACCCGTTTCCTACCTGGGCTGTACCGCTTGTGTGCTGCCCCACTGTCCAGGAATAGGCTCCTAAGTCCGGGTCTACAGGCGTGGCGATAGTGCCGGCCACCGCTCCATTTTGCCAGAGGGTTATTTTCACATTTTCGGACAGTCTCGAAGCGTTCCAGGTAATATTGCCGATGGAACCGGCCTGCCAATTTTCCCCGCCGTTAGGACTAACCACTGTAATACCCGGCTGTGGTTCGACAATAGAAAACAACTGGTCGCCGCTATCCTGGAGATCGGGGTTGTCAACGGAGACCACTTTGATTTTGTAACAATCGGCGGGCAGTGTCATGCCTAAGGGCGCTTCCGGTTCATCTATGTGACTGCACATGCCTACCTGCCATTCATAACTGCCTGTATTTTCGATGTTGTCTGCGATTAAATAGTCCGTGCCGGGGATAGTTTTGACCAGGAGCAGTTGAACATTCCCGGTAAAGTATGAGTTGGCCCAGGTAAGAGTGCGCAGGCTGCCCTGTTCCCAGGTTTCCCCGCCGTTGGGAATGGTCACATTAATATCGCCGATAGAGAACCAGGTGTTGGAAGAATCCTCGTGGGAATCGTCCATCATAGATATTTTTATCATATATTTTTCACCGGTTGTAACGCTTCCGGTTGAATAGTCTCCGACAGTCCAGGTGTATGCCCCGTTCCCAATTGGAAGGTTCTCTGCTATTGCCCCCAGCAGGTTGGTGTTTTGGTAAAGTTCGAGCCTTATGTTACCCGACAGCCCCATGGATTCCCATACGATCTGATCGTTTTTCCTTTTAGCAAGAGTATTATCCCCATTAGGTGAGCGCACTCTAAGATAAGAAGTGCCATCGGGCATATAGATCGTCGGCCCTCCGTAGTAAGTGCCGCAGTTTCTTAAAAACTCATAATATATCGCATCCGATGTCTCTGTGTCCACAGGATATAAAAAATAACCGAGACAATACCTGCCTCCAGGAGCATTCCACCAAAAATTTTTCATCCTGTCTCTTAATTGATCTATAGAATATGAATCATCACGGTATGTTTCTCTTGGATCGTTTATCGAGGCTTTCTGGATATTGGCGACGTCTCCCGGCAAATCGTCTCCGTCATAACCCTGGATCAAGATGGCGTGACTGGCATTATAATCGCCCACCCAATCCACAGTCATGATATTGGGCACATTATTATTCCCGATTTGGAGCATCGATTGGCATAATGCCCTATCTATCGAATAGTCGTAACCGGAGTTAGTGGGGAATGTTTGATGAAAACAGGTATCATAAGCAAAATGTTTTACCGCGTTTTCTATTTCCAGGACATTAAGTATGCCGTCGTTATCACCTCCATTTTGAGGATCATCGGCCCAGTTCATGATGTCGCCCTGGCAAACTGTACCGGGAACGTTCCAGCCGTCCCACTCAGCTATCATTTCCACACAGGCGGCAGTACAGTTTACTACCCCATCCTGGACAGCATGAGGAACGGACGGCTCAACATGCACTCCCTCTTCAGCCGCATTTACATCACCAAACAGCAAAGCAAGTATAATTAGCGCCCAAGTTATAATACCATTTATTATACTATTTTCACAATACTGGACTGTAAGCATAATAAATATTAATAAAACAGAAATTAATATTTTATGTTTCATACTTATTCCTCCACCCAATTACTCTTTAATAAATTAAATAGATTCGTTTTCGTAATTCTCTCCAAACCGAAAACAACACCGTTTACATTGTCTTGAATCGAAAAAGGGCATCTTTTGATAAAATCTTTCCTGATTTTTTCTCCATCCGGGATATTCTTTAATGATTTTAAGGTTTTTATGGATATTTCTTCTTTCAGCTTATATACATCGTACCTTTTGGTGTCCATATAATAAGTCCCGGAGGCAGCTTTTATTACCCAGACCGGGGATATAGGGGAACTGATATACGAATATCCATAGATAACCCGTTCCATATCTAAGATTTCAAGGTGTCCCAGCGCACCGGGATCCAGGTTGAAGAAAAATTTTTTCGCTTCCTCTTTACTACGAAAAGGTTTTAATATACTTTTTGTTTTCTCGCCGGTAAAAGAGGTTTGGGTCCAAATACCGGAAGCTTTGAAGCACATCCGCGCTTCGAGTTGTTCATTCTCATCGAGAATATCCACCAGGATGGCGTAATCCTCGGGGAAAAAAGTATAATAGCTTTTAATTTTTAAAATTTTCCCGAATTTTAGCCTGCTCTCTTTATTCAATAATCCCAGGAGTTCGGGGCCTCTTCTTTTTCTTTTACCTGCGTGGACTGAAAAACGGTTCTTTCGCCGGGCATAGTGCTTTTTTATGATGTATTTAACGTCAGTGATAATTTCTTCCCTGGTTTTGGGATAAGGTATCGGAACATATGACGGGCCTTTGGAATTCTGCAATTCCTCTAAAGGTAAAGGCGGGTTCCTTTTTTCCGCCCGTAAAAGAAAACTTAACGCGAAAACTACCGCGATTAACAATAATAATTTCTTAGCAGTCATTTTTACCTCCAAGCTATTGTTTTAAAATAGAGATTAGCATACTCTTATTAAAAGTTCAAGCATTTTAGAAAAAAAAGGACAGGGGCATGTACTTCCTACTCTTTGGTAAATAGATTGCTTTTCACAATCCTCTCCAAACCGAATACAACTCCGTTCACATTGTCTTGAAGCGAAAAAGGGCATCTTTTGATAAAGTCTTTCCTGATTTTTTCTCCATCCGGGATATTCCTTAATGATTTTAAAGTTTTTATGGATATTTCTTCTTTCAGCTTATATACATCGTACCTTTTGGTGTCCATATAATATGTCCCGGAGGTGGCTTTTATTACCCAGACTGGGGATGTGGGGGAGCTGATATACGAAAATCCATAGATAACCCGTTCCATATCTAAGATTTCAATGTGTCCCAGCACACCGCAATCCAGGTTGCAGAAAAATTCTTTCGCTTCCTCTTTACTGCGAAACGGTTTTAATATACTTTTGGTTTTTTCGTCGGTAAAAGAGGTTTGGGTCCAAATACCGGAAGCTTTGAAGCACATCCGCGCTTCGAGTTGTTCATTCTCATCGAGAATATCCACCAGGATGGCGTAATCCTCCGGGAAAAAATTATCATAGTTTTTAACTTTTAAAATTTTCCCAAATTTTATTCTGCCATCTTCCTTCAATAATTCCAGTAGCTCTGGTCCTCTTCTTTTTCTTTTACCTGCGTGGACTGAAAAACGGTTCTTACGCCGGGCATAGAGCTTTTTTATGATGTGTTTAACGTCAGTGATAATTTCTTCCCTGGTTTTGGGATAAGGTATCGGAACATATGACGGGCCTTTGGAATTTTGCAATTCCTCTAAAGGTAAAGGCGGGTTCCTTTTTTCCGCCTGTAAAAAAAGACTTAACGCGAAAACTACCGCGATTAACAATAATAATTTCTTAGCAGTCATTTTTACCTCCATGCTATTGTTTTAAAATAGAGATTAGCATACTCTTATTAAAAGTTCAATCTTTTTAGAAAAAAAAGGACAGGGGCATGTACTTCCTACTCTTTGGTAAATAGATTGCTTTTCACAATCCTCTCCAAACCGAATACAACCCCGTTCACATTGTCTTGAAGCGAAAAAGGGCATCTTTTGATAAAGTCTTTCCTGATTTTTTCTCCATCCGGGATATTCCTTAATGATTTTAAAAAAACAGGGGACAGGTAAGTAGTTCATTTTGGTCAGTTTTTTAAGAAAAAGAAAACCAAGCGCTGCTAAGGGGAAAAATATCCCGGTAGTTGACAGGAAGTGAGTTTTTCTTTACAATTCTAAATGATTAGAATCGGCATAGATACAGGCGGCACTTTTACCGACTTCGTCTTTTTAGAAAACAACAAACTGTCTACCCTGAAACTGCCGTCTACACCCAAAAACCCGGCCCTGGCGATTCTCCAGGGCCTCGAACTCTACGCCGGGAAAGATTTCGAATTGGTGCACGGCACTACGGTTTCCACCAACGCTTTCCTGCAAAAAAAAATGGCCGGATGCGCTTTCCTATGCACCAAAGGATTCGAGCACATCCTCTATATCGGCAGGCAAAACCGCACCCATTTGTTTTCCCTGGAGGCCCGGAAACCTTCCCCTATCGTCCCCCTGTCCCTGTGCTTCGGTATCGACGAACGCACCCTGAAAGACGGCACTGTGCGCCAAGAACCGTCCCGGGCGGAGATCGAGACGCTGGCCCGCAAACTAAAAGAAAAAAAAATAGAGGCTGTGGGCATCCTGTTCCTCCATTCCTACAAAAACCCGCAAAACGAACAGTTCACGGCCAAAATACTGAGAGAACAGGGGTTCCATGTCACCGCTTCCCATGAGATACTGCCCGAATACCGCGAGTACGAACGGGCGGTGGTAACCATACTCAATTCGGCGCTGAAACCGGTCATCTCCGGCTATGTGGATAATCTGCAAAAGGCGCTGAGAGGAAAAAAACTCTATATCATCCAGTCCAACGGCGGCGTCCTCTCCCCGGCACGAATCGTTAAAGAACCGATTCATACTATTATCTCCGGCCCGGCGGGAGGCGTGATCGCAGCTCAACGAATCGCCGGTTTGAAAGACTATGAAAACTTAATCACTCTCGATATGGGCGGCACTTCCACCGATGTGTCTGTGATAAAAGCAGGCGAAATAACCCTGTCCCGCCAGGGCACAGTGGAACACCTGCCGCTGCGACTGCCCATGATCGATATCGCCACCGTAGGCGCCGGCGGCGGCTCTATCGCCCGTATCGACAGGGGCGGGGTGCTGCAAGTAGGGCCGGAAAGCGCCGGGGCCGACCCGGGTCCGGCCTGTTACGGCAAATCCAACCTGCCTACCGTAAGCGACGCTTTCGTGGTCACCGGCGTTGTCAGGCCGGAAATGTTCTTAGGCGGCAAAATAAAAATTTTTCCTGCCGGAAGCCGCGCCGCTATAGAAAAAATCGCCGCAAAAATCGGCAGGAACATTTATGAAACGGCTGAAGGCATCATCCGCGTCTCTATTTCTGCAATGGAACGGGCGCTGCGCTCCGTTACTTTAGAAAAAGGCGAAGACCCCAGGTATTATACCTTGATGCCTTTCGGCGGAGCGGGCGGCTTAGTGGCTGCCATGCTGGCCGAAAAACTTGGAATTCAGCGCATCCTGGCACCCCCGGGGCAGGGGGTTTTCTCTGCTTTAGGCATGTTGGTGGCGGATTTCAAAAAAGAACTGTACCGCTCTTTTTTGCGGATGCACCGGCCCGGCATCCGGCAGGAGTTAGAGAAAGTTTTTGCCGAAATGAGCACCGCCGCAGAAGCGATCCTAACAGAAGAGGGTTTCGCAAAAAAAGACGTGCAGGTCTTGAAATTCTTAGAAATCCGCTATAAAGGCCAATCTTACGAACTGGTAGTGCCTTTTTCCGCGGACTTTATCGCGGCCTTTCATCAAAAACACCGCCGGCTTTATTCTTATACTCTTAAAGACGACAACTGCGAAATCGTCAACCTGCGCGTACTGGCATTAGGCAAAACCGCCGGGCTGCGCTTAGAAAAAAAAGAAATAACACTGGGTGAAGCGCAGGTTCTGTCCCGGGAAAAAGTGTATTTTAACGGCCGCTTCCGGCAGTTTAGTATTTACCGCCGGGAAGACCTCAAACCGGGTAATTGTTTTCAGGGTCCGGCTATCGTGGCTGCTGATGATTCTACTCTTATTGTCAGCGAAAAATTTAGCGCCGAAGTAGATGAGTATGAAAATATTTTACTCACATGTTAGCACAAACTTTGCCTTCGGCGACCAGGGGGCGTTTTTGAAAAATTGCCCCCTGGACCCCCAAAAAACTTTTGTTAAGCAAACGTCTATGCCCCCGGCCAGACGTTTGAGGATTGACCCAAACGCAGCGCTCGATAGAAGCTTTTGTCCAACTTTTTTCAAGCCCGCGGCGCGGGCACCCTATGAGGGGCCTGGAAAAAACATTTTCGACCCCTTGCCGCGAAGCGGCTCATAGGCTGGGTGCGCCGCACCCCCGGAGGTAGATAGAAATGGACGCAATAGAAATTACAGTTTTTAAAAACATCTTCCAGTCCATCTGCGACGAGATGGGCAAAATCTTGCAGTACTCCGCTTTTTCTCCCAATATAAAAGAGAGAAAAGATTTCTCCTGCGCCTTGTTTACCCGCGGCGGCGAGAGTTTCGCTTTCGGCACTCACATCCCCGTTCATTTAGGGGCCATGCCTTTATCGGTCAAAGCCGCCCTCCGGGAGATCGAATTCGAAGATGGCGACATGGTAATGCTCAACGACCCCTACCGCGGCGGCACTCACCTGCCGGACATCACTTTGATAGCCCCGGTATTCCATGAAGGCAAAATCGCTTTTACCGCCAACCGCGCCCACCACAGCGATGTAGGCGGTATGCACGCCGGTTCCATGCCCCTTTCCGCCGAAATTTTCCAGGAAGGCATCATTATTCCCCCGTTGAAACTGCTCAAAAAAGACCGGCTGGACCAGGAACTGCTGCAATTCCTGCTGGCCAATGTAAGAACTCCCGAAGAAAGGGAAGGCGACCTGCTGGCCCAGATAGCAGCCAACAAGCGCGGTATGCGCCGCATGGCCGAAAATATCGAAAAATACGGTTTCCAGACCATCGAGAATTACACCCGGTTCCTGATCGACTATACGGAGAAACTATTCTCCGCCATGATCAGTGAGATACCTGCCGGGGAATATAGATTTTCCGATTTCTTAGACGACGACGGTTTTACTACGGAAGATATCGAAATAAAGGTCTGCGTAAAAGTCGAACCCGGTAAAATAACGATAGATTTCTCCGGTTCCTCGCCCCAGGTCAAAGGCGGCGTCAACACCAACGAAGCCATCACCTACTCCGCCGTCCTTTATGTGCTCACCACCCTGTTGGCCGAAGAAGTGCCCATCAATTCCGGCATCATGCGCCCCGTGCAATTAATACTGCCGCCGGACAGCATCGTCAATGCCTCAAAACCCCGCGGCCTGGCCGGGGGCAATGTGGAAACTTCACAGCGTATCGTAGACGTACTGTTGGGCGCTTTCGCTAAAGCGCTGCCCGGCAAAATTCCCGCCGCTTCCCAGGGCACTATGAACAATATCTCTTTCGGCGGCACCGGTTTCGCTTACTATGAAACCATCGGTGGCGGCGCCGGAGCCGGTCCTTTTTTTAAAGGCGAATCGGCGGTGCACAGCCATATGACCAACTCCTTGAATACCCCTATCGAGGCCCTGGAAATAGACTACCCTATCGAAATCGAGAACTACTCGCTGCGAAAAAATTCCGGCGGCAGGGGGAAATTCAGCGGTGGCGAAGGTCTGACCCGCACTTATAAATTTCTGCAGGAAGCGCACCTGAGCATACTTTCGGAAAGGCGGCGCACCCGGCCTTACGGGCTTGACGGCGGGGAAGCGGGCCAGCCCGGGGAGAACATCCTGCTGCGCAGCAGCGGCAAAAAGGGCGCCGGGACGCGCAAGATAAAATTAAGCTCGAAAGTAAATATAGAAATCGAAGCCGGGGATGTGCTGATTATCAACACCCCCGGGGGAGGAGGCTGTGGAAAAAAAGAGTAAATTCGGCCCCGGTTTTTTAGTAGCGGCGGCGTTTATCGGGCCCGGCACAGTGACCACGGCCACCCTGGCCGGGGCGCGGTTCGGTTACGGCCTGATCTGGGTAGTGGTGATAGCTGCTTTATCGGCTATACTTTTGCAGGAAATGGCCGGGCGGTTTTCTTTAGCCACGAAAATAGACGTGGCTTCGGCTTTGGTAAAACTAACCGCTGACAAATGGCTGCGGGTCGGTTTCCAGGCGTTGGGATTTTTGGCCATCATCGTGGGCTGCGCTGCTTATGAAGCCGGTAATATTTTAGGCGGCAGTCTCGGTTTAGAGATTATCACCGGCATAGAGAAACCGCTTTGGGTTCTTTTGATCAGCGCGGCGGCGGCGGTTTTATTGTGGCGGCGCAATTATAAACTCATCGAGAAATTCTTAATCTCTTTAGTAGTGATTATGGGCCTCTCTTTTTTTATTTCCGCCCTGATTGTCAAACCTGATCTTAGCGGTATTTTGAAAGGTTTTGTTCCTGCTTTTCCCGAAGGTTCGCCGCTGCTCATCCTGGCCCTTTTGGGCACCACCATCGTGCCCTACAATATCTTTTTGCATTCTGCGGTGATTTTGAAAAAGTGGCGCGGGAAAGAGGACATCCCGCTGATGCGGACGGACACGTTTCTTTCTATCGGTTTAGGAGGCGTGATTACCATTTCCATAGTGGTGACTGCGGCGGCGGCCTATTTTTTAGAAGGCATCGAGGTTAATAATCCCGCTGATCTTTCGCTGCAGTTGACTCCCTTGTTCGGGAAACTGGCGAAATTATTCTTTAGTATCGGGCTTTTCAGCGCCGGTTTGTCCTCGGCCATTACCGCCCCATATGCAGCCGCCTGGACAGCTTCGGGTTTATTCGGTTGGAAAGAGAACAGTTGGCCATTCCGGGTAATTTTCTTAGTGATTATTTTTTCCGGGATATTATTCAGTATTTTTGCGAACAGGCCGCTGCAAATGATCGTTGTTGCCCAGGTGACTAATGCGCTGCTTCTGCCCATAGTGGCTCTTTTTGTGGTTTACCTGCTCAACAAAAAAGAGACCGGCGAATACAAGAACACCCTGGTGCATAATATTCTTTTTGTGATTGTTTTTTTGATCGTCGTGCTCATCAATCTAAAGAAATTCATATAAGCGGCGCTGCCTGCGACAGCCCCGGCGATGAAGCGCATCTGCCTGTCGAATATATCGGCGAAGCCGATGTGTCCCACATATCGTTTAATCATATGGCTTTTTTACCTACCTAGATAAAAAAGTCGTGACTTTTTTGCCTACATAGATAAAAAAGCCAACTGAGGGACTTACCTCCGGCGGCCCCTGCCGGGG
>JAGLSW010000830.1 GCA_023135565.1 Candidatus Aminicenantota bacterium
AGGTTTTTGGCCGCCGGAGGCAGCAAGTTTTACCAATCCATGGCGAAAAAAATCACTTACGGCAGCGATATAAACCGGCTCAACAGCCAGGACAAAAGACCGACCGCGGCTGCCCCGGCCTGTAAAGGCACGGCAGTGCGCATCTCCTTTTTTACACCTGAAAGGGAAGTGTAAGTAGACGAACCGGTAAGATTCATAACCGTAAACGAAGAGATCGCCCCCATTACTAAAAACCAACCGACTATTTCCAAAACGCCGTTTCCAGTTATGTGCAGCGTAAAAGAAAAGGCAAACAGGATTACCCCTAAAAACAACCCTTTAAAAGAAAAACTGCGCCCGGGTAAATAGGGGAGCAGTAAAAAACCGAGCGCCATCGCGCCCACATAAGCCAGGGCAAGATTAAAGGCGGCGCGAAGCCCCACTTCCCCAGCCATTTGTAAAGAATATCCGCCTTTGTACAACCCGGCCAGGACAAAAAAAGCGGCACTTATAAACAATAAATAGCGAATGCCCTGCACCAGATCCGCGGGCATCTGCCTCAGGCGCTCCGCCAGGGGAAATTCCACCCGGCGCATCTCCGCCGCGGCTTTATTGCCGGCGGCCAGGAAAGCCGGCAGATCAGCGGCCCGCACGGGCCCGAAAACCACGGTAAAACCGGAGAGTTTTTTTACTTTATGGGCCGAAACCCCGGTGGCCCCCAATTGAGGCACAACCAGTTTTTTATGGTTGACAATTTCCTTAAGGCCGCTGGATTCTATCCTGGCCACCAACTCGTCGGTGCCGAAAGTCCCTTTCCCGGCGGCACACCAGACGTTTATGCCTTTGCTGTTTAAAACCAGCAGCCATGCGGCCAGTCCGCCTAATTCTTTTCTCAAGGCGTCGAAACTCAATTTATAGTTGGCCGTTACCAGCACCGGGGCAGCCGCGGTAGGATCGCCAACCGCATAAAGTCCCGGCTCTACTTTATAATCACCGCGGCCGATAGTCAGTGCTACTTTAAAATGTTCCCATTTATCTTTTTTGGTTAGAGTGGTGGCTGCTGTGGGGATTTCGCCCGCACCGGTTTGCCGCCAACCGGTAACATAATACCTATCCACCGGCTTCTCCTTTTTTGGTTTCAAAACAGTTGAAGACGCGCAGCCGCAGCTTGTTTCTTTTTCCGCGCCGCATTTTTTCCCTGGATTCATAATTCTACCTCCTGCATCTATTTTTTGCAGCATTTTTGTTTTACCGCATCAACCGCCCGGATGAGCAGTTCTAAGGATTCCAGTATATCCCGCCTCTTTTCTGCGGGGATAAATCCCAATATTTCCCTGGAATAATCGTCGGAACACTGCTGCAATTTTTGTTCCAGTTCTTTTCCTTTTGCAGTCAATTCGACACATACCCTGCGCCTGTCGCCCGGGCTGTCACTCCTTTGCAGCACACCATCGCGAACCAGCACGTCCACCACCCGGGTGACAGTACTGATAGCCGTGCCTAACTCCCGGCTCAGGTCATTCATGGTTAGTTTGCCCCTTTGCCCAAGGGTCTCGATGGCGTAACACTGCGGGATGGTCAGCCCATAACAAACCTTCTGGTCTTTGTTTAACAAATTGAGCTTACGAATCAGTAGGCCCATCAGGTAAGAATATCGACCATAATCTAACTCTTCAACAGTCATATTGTTTTCTTCTTTTTATTTACTTGTATCATGCAATTATTATAATATACAAATCTTGTGTTGTCAACTTTTTTTATTTTTTTTTGCACTTTGATGTTTCGGCAGTGAATTTTTATTATGTGGAATTACCGCTAAACCTACTGCTTTGCATCACTGCTGGCAAAGACGTCACCGTGGCCGGGAATGATAAAATCGGCTGTTTGCAGCAGCTTTTTCCTGCTTGCCGCCAACAGTTCTTTATCGGCAGCATAGGGATCATCTACCGGGAAGTCCCTGTCCCAAAACACATCGCCGCATATGGCGATAGTCCCGGAAGAGGTTTTTACTAATAACGTAATACTGTCGTCAGTGTGGCCCGGGGTTTCTATTATTTTAATCCTATCGTTGATAATACCGGTGGCGGAACCCCAGGAATCGCCTACCCACCAGCCCCAATAATCCAATACTTTTGCCTGGGTAAACAATCCTACGTAGCGGTAATGATCGACGTGGGAGTGGGTAATGCATACGATGTTAATGTCATCTATAGATAAAGCCCGTTTTTTTAATTCCCCGATTAAAATTCCATGGTGAGGCAGCGTCCCGGGGTCAACGATTATATTTAATCCTTTGTCTACTACCAAAGTGATGGTCGAACAAACGCGCCCACGCATTGTGCCTGCCGGAGGATTATAACCTTTGTACAGAATTTCGACAGTAGGCAGGAAACCGGAATGATTGATCATGTATCAATTATATCAAAAATAAAAGAAATCCGCTACCCATTTCGTAAAAATGAAATTTTGTCAACCGGAATAGCCAACTATTGCATGGGTCATAATAAAATAAACAAAAAATCTATTAAATTACCCGACAAAATATTAGAAACCATTCAAAAAAAATGAGAAATTTACACAAAATACTTGACACTACCAGGATGGATACCTTCCTGACCCTAAGAAGGTAATTTTCCTGCGTAAGGGCCGGGTTTACCCGGTATATCATGAACTTAATGCCGTATATCATGATTTTTAGGTGGTATATCACGACTTTTGGCCGGAAGGCCGGCAGCTTAAACACCCTGGTTATCAACCTGGGAACCGTGTTTGAACAATAGCTGACCGGCAAAAAACAACACACCTCCCCCTTGCCTCCGGCGGCCCTGCCGGGGGCCAAACTTTTAATAATTGAGAATCAAAAACGCTGCCCTTGCTGCGAAGCAGCTCTTACCCTGCCCCCGGCAGGGCCGCCGGAGGCAAGTAAAAAATATTTTAGGCTTACTCTTTTTTTTTCCTGGATTTCTGCAATATTGCAATCCCCCAAAAGATAACAACGCCGGCAATATAAAAGAAATATTTGTTCCGGGGCGGCACATTTAATAAATTAGAAATAACCGCCGGGTTGAAGAGAATTAATGTAGCCATAAGAAAAAAAGGCACTTCATACCATTTGTTTTTTGTAATAAAAAAGCCCTGCAGGACGCTGGTAAATGAAAAGGCCCCCAGTACAGCCATAACAAAAATAAGTATGCCTAAAGGCCAACTCTCGATGCGGTAAAGTATGAGGTCGGTATTGAAGATAAACATAAAAGGTATAACCGCTGTCCGCAAATCATAAAAAAAGCCTTGAATACCGGTGGGGATGGGCTCCGATTTGGCAATGGCCGCGGCTGCATAAGCAGCTAAACCTACAGGCGGCGTGTCATCCGCCAGTATACCGAAATAAAAACAGAAAAGATGGGCAGCCATGAGCGGCACAAAAAAACCATAAATAGTGCTTACTTGAACTATAATAGGCGCGGTTAAGGAAGCCATTACAATATATGTGGCAGTGGTAGGCAGCCCCATTCCTAAAAGCAAACTGGCCAGGGCGGTAATAATTAACAACACGAAAATATTTCCCCCGGATATGGCTTCCACGATCTGGGTGATCATGCCGCCGATTCCCATGCTGACAATGCCCACGATAATGCCGGCCGCTGCCGTAGCCAGGGCCACGGGGATCATGTTTTTCGAGCCGTTTACCATACCCTCGATAAGAGTGCGCAAGATTTTCTTAAGGGCGCTTTTGAGGCTTTTCCCGGCCCTGAACGCAGCGGCAATTTCCCGGCAAATAATAACGATAACCAGCAGGATGATGGCTTTGAAAGCGGCCAACTCAGGGGAACGCCTCATCACTAAAAGCTCGAAAAGGAGAATCCCGATAGGCAGCAGGAACGGGATCCCTTTTTTGAGAGTGATAAAAAAACCGGGCAGCTCATGTTTCGGCAGGCCCTCTATACCTAATTTTTTGGCTTCCAGGTGAGTGATATAAAAAAGCGCGAAGTAAGAAACAAAGGCGGGTATGGCCGCGGCTTTGATTACTTCCACATATGGCACATTCACATATTCGGCAATAATAAAAGCCGCCGCCCCCATAATCGGCGGCATGAGCTGTCCATCGGTACTTGCCGCCACTTCGATGGCAGCCGCTTTTTTTGCCGGGTAGCCCACCCGCTTCATCAGGGGGATGGTAAAGGTGCCCGTAGTGACGATGTTGGCAATACTGGAACCGGAAATCATTCCCATCAAGCCGCTGGCTCCTACCGCCGCTTTTGCCGGACCGCCCCTGAACCTGCCCAACAAGGCAAGGGCCAAATCGATAAAAAACTTCCCGGCCCCGGCTTTTTCTAAGAGGGCGCCCAAAAGGACAAAAAGATAAACCACTACTGCCGATACGCCTAAAGGAATGCCGTATATCCCTTCCGATGAAAGGGAAACCTGGGTCACGTATTTGCGGATGGAGACTCCTTTAAAGGCCAGTATATCTATCATATAAGGTCCTAAAAAGGCATATAAAGTAAAGCCGGTTACGATTATCGACAGGGCCGGGCCGATTGCCCGCCTACCTGCCTCTAATAATAGAACCACCAACAGCAGCCCTATAACAATGTCTCTTAAGAGTGGAGTGCCTGAGCGTAGGGCAATGCCTTCCCAATCCAGCATGATATAGAGTGCGGCAAGCGCACCGGCAGCAGCCAGCAGGAAATCCGGGAGCGAAACCCGTTCTTTTTCCCCGGCGGCTTCTAATTTTTGTTTACCGGTTTTGCGGAAGGGGAGAATAAGAAAAGCCAGCAGTAAAGCAAAAGATAGGTGAATGGCGCGGGTTTTGATACTGTCGAGGATCAGGAAACTGGGCAGGGACAACTGGAAGAGCGCCCATATAACGGCAATGGCAGAGATTACTGTTTTTAATTTCATTTTTCAGCGGTCCTGCGGGGCGGCAATAGCCGTTTGTTTATGTGTTGGATTAAATTGCTTTCCGTGTAATATTTCAAAGCGCCCCTGTGCACGGGCGCGGACAGTCCGGCAAGCATGCCTTTTTTTGTTAAGTCCGCATAGGCGGGATGCAGACTTTTAAATTCCTCGAAATTTTCAAAAATCTCTTTTGTCACGGCATAAACGATTCTTTCATCCACAGCTTCGGAAGTAACCAACGTACCGCGCACACCGAAAGAATTTATATCTTTTTTGTTTTGGGCAGTGGGATAGAATTTGTGAGGAATCACTGCTTTTGTATAGTAAGGATATTTTTTTATTAGGGCTTCTACCTGGGGGCCTTCGATAGGGAGGAATTTTACCCGCACCCGGCCCGAGGTGGCTTCTTTGATATTGCCGTTGGGGTGGCCGACCGTATAAAAAAAGGCGTCTATGCGTTCGTCTTGAAGCAGCCCGGGGGCTTCTACCGCTTTAACGTATTCAGTTAGGATGTCCTTTTTTTCATCCAGGCCGAAGGCTTCCAGCGCATCCCTGGCATTCTGCAGGGGGCCGGAACCCGGGTTGCCGATATTGACGCGCTTTCCTTTTAGCTCTGTAATATGGTTAACGCCGCAGCCGGTGGAAACGATCAGGTTCACCGATTCGGGATGGATGGAGAAAACCGCTCTCAGCCGTTTCCGGGGGCCTTTTTGTTTCCACTCGGACAGGCCGTGAAAAGCCTGGTACTGGCGGTCCGACTGCACCACGCCGAATTCCAGGTCGCCGCTCAAAACCGCATTTACATTGTAAACGGACCCGGCTGTAGCTTCGACCGTGGCCTTAATTTTGTAGACGCCCATTTTTTTGTTAATCATGCGGCAGATGGCTCCCCCGGTAGGGTAATATATCCCGGTAACGGCACCGGTACCGATGCTGACGAAATCCAACCGGTTACAGCCGGTAAAAGAGACGCCTGCCCCGGGAATCAACAATAAAAAAAGCACGACAGAAAATAAATATTTAGCGATTTTCTTTTTTTTCATTAAAAAAACTATATAATAATTACATCCGGTTGTCAACCGGTGAGAACGGAAAGCTGAAAAGCTGAAAGGAAAGGTAATATTAACTCTTTTAAGGGGGCCGGGATTCTTCTTTCTTGCCTCCGGCGGCCCTGCCGGGAGCCAAACTTTTGTAAAAGTTTAATGTCGAGTAGGAGGATGAGTAGTCTTGTTTAGGCTCCGCCTTAACCCTGTTTCCAGGTTTCCCTTTATGTGCCTAAGTATGCGTATGCCATGCATGATTACTCTCCTCCCCTCACAGAACCGCCTTTCATTTTAAAAGCCTTTATCTAG
>JAGLSW010000831.1 GCA_023135565.1 Candidatus Aminicenantota bacterium
CCCCGCGCCACAGGGCTTCGTGCTTTGGATTTGTACTAAAAGCCGTATTTCTCTTTCATGGCTTGCGACAACAAATGCGCCATTTCAAAAACCTTCTCCGCATCCGCCGGTTCCATAGAACCGGTGCCGCAGGAAGGCGTAATGACCGCCTGCTCCGCGATAAGCTGCTTGTCTATGCCTTTGGAAGCCAGGTTGTCCATCATCTTTTCCAGGTGGGCGGTCATGCTTTCTACGGTCTGATCCGCGATGGCTTTGGACGTGGGCACCACGCCCCAGGCCAACGTGCCGCCCCGCTCTAAGTGGGTTTTGACATGTTCGGGGTAAATGGCGATGGTTTCGCCGTATTCGAAAGCATCGAAATTGACCATGTCCACACCAGCGTCCATCAAAATACTCCACTCGGTGTTGCCGCAGCAGTGTATACCGGCCAGGGCATTGTCCGCATGGATGGTCTCGATCACTTCAGTTAAGTGCGCCACCACGTCGTCCCGCTTTACCGAAATATAAGTAGAACTGCCGAAAGCCGAAAGAATCGGCTCATCTATGAAACAGATTACCTTTTCAGCAAAAGGTTGGAACTTTTGGATTTGCCAGCGGCTTTTCATAGTTAGAGCTTTGATGACCACATCGCGAAACTCTTCGTTGTAATAGATGGCCCGTTTGTTTTCGTCTACGATAGTGAGGGCGAAACTGCACGGCCCGGTGGTCTGCACTTTGACGAAAGGCAGCTTTTTGCCAAGGGTTTCCAGGCGCTTTTCCATGGCGTAAATGCCTTTGGAGAATTCGGGGCTGACAGCCAGGGCGGAACAATCGCCGTCTCCATCGTCGGGGTCCATGGCTGCCATATAGATTTCATAGAAAGCAGCGAAATCTTCGGAATAGTCGCCCGACGTATCGAAAAACATCCTGTTTTTTTCGCGGTCGATAACGATGCAGGGCATGCCTTCCGAGTACTGGATTTCCATTTGTTCGTTCAGGCCCAATTTAGGCAATTGCGGCCAGAAAGGCGCTTCCGCTAATTTTGAAATAGACACATCGACAGCATGTTCCACATCTATAAAAGGCATGCTGCCGATCCCGGTAGCAAGAAATTTTGGTTTCATGAAAAACTCCTCTATAACTATATGCTTCCGCCATTAGGGGGTCGGTGAGAACCGGCGATTCCCTTGCGCAGCAGGAAAAAATCTTTTGTTTTTTTCCATTTTTTTTTTCGGTTTGTTTTAGCGATTCCGGGTTATCTAATCTGGACACCCTATCGGGAACGCCGTCCCTTTTTTGTTTGATTTCCACGGATTCGCTTAAAAAGTAAGATAAAAATGGTAAGGTTAATGATTACCATATACGTGAGAAGAATTCAAGGGAAAAGTACGATTTTTCGATTACAAAGTAGGCAGACGGAATTAGTCCGGTTGTATTTACCACTGGTCGAAGCGCATTGAAGGCTGGCGGCTCGGGGCAAAAAACAAAAAAGCCCCTCAGTGCCACCTCCCGGCAAGTCTCAAGAGGGGAATTTTAGCCGGTCAAT
>JAGLSW010000832.1 GCA_023135565.1 Candidatus Aminicenantota bacterium
CTTTTGCTTTTTCTCTGTGCCCTCTTTGCCCTCTGTGGCTATAGTAATTTCATGGTAGGATGAAAGACAAGAAAGGCTGTGGCAGCAGGATCAGAAGCATCAGGGAAAAGATTTACAGCGCCTTTCCCGGCAGGTTTACACAATTCTTGTTGAAAAATCAAGCTGCCCAGTCGATCTATCTTATTTTGTCATTATAAAATATATTTTTATCCTTGAGTTTTCATTCAGCTTGTGTTATCATTGCGAGTGGAGGTTTGTTATGAATCAAAATGAAAACGGTGAAAAAGCAAAACCAATCGGTTGGAATTTATCCGTGGATGCCAAGGCGCAGTTGTACAAAATCGCTGCTTTTCTTCATGTCAAGAGGTCTCACGCTGTACTCAAGATGTTTGACATGTTATTTTCCAAACTGGTTGAAGACCGGGAATTTAAGGAATTCGTTGCTGCCTTTAACAGGATCGACCGCACTAAAAAAATCGGCAATGCCTACACCAGTTTTTTTATATCTCCCGGTTATATGAAGAAGTTTAAGGATGTGATGTACGATTTTGGTTTTGTGGATAGGTCTCCTTTTCTCAGGCTTATCATCGACTATGTGTACAATCATATAGTCGAGCCTATCGAAGCGTTTTCTATCCCCAAGGTTAGGGGAGAGTTAGAAAAGCTCGGTTACAAGATCAAATCTATCGGGCCTATTCTTGAAGGTGATATTTACATCCAGGTTGAGAACCCGCTTAAGAAAGCGAAGTAGTCGAAAACGACCAAATCCCGGAGATGCTGATTGGACGGGTCGATTCGATGTTCTGAGCCAGGCCGAATACTGCCGCCGGGGTTGTTTTAATTACCCATTTGAATCCCATGCGGGGACAGTTCTGTCCGGTATCCTGTCTAAAATAGTTTTTACCTTTGCTTTTAGATCGGGGATCGATTTTTTTGAGAGTTTAGAATCGAGGGCCGCCAACGTTTCCAATTGTGTCGTCAACAAATAGTATGTCAATTGGTTAATGGAGGTTCCCTGGTACTTTGCCTGTCTTTCCAATCTTCTTTTTAATTCCATTGGAATCTTTAATGTTAAAACATTTGTATTACTCATTTTTTGACTCCCATAATTTGCAAAATTCCGCCGAGGTGATGATCTTAAATCCAAACCCCTTTAATTCCGCATTCCTGGAATCTTTAATATTTTTCGTGTCAACTGTTATAATCATCTCGATAAGAATAGCATACAAAAATAAAGAATTCAATTTCAAATCTAAAAAATTATTTCCACGGATTATCTCCGGGCATTGGGGCATCCATTGGAGGAATTTCGGTTACTTTGTGGGCAGACTTAATCCCCCCTCTGGGGCCGGATCGACACTTCTTTAGAGATCAAAGCGCTGGCGTTTATTTAAGGAATTCGACATCGTCGGTTTAAACGGGAAGAAGGTAATCCTTTTGGGCGAAGTCAAATGGGGTTATTTTTCCGCTGGTGATTTGCGCAAATTCCAGCGGAAGATAAAAAGGATTCCTTTTGAAGCAGATAAGGATATCCAATATATATTATTTTCGGGAAAAGGGTTTCAAACTGAAATCCCCCCCGGTTTCAAAGCCATCTGCGGCGAGGACGCCTTACAGTAAATCTTTTCGTCCCACCCTGGGGAAAAAGTCCCCGGCCCGGGGCGGAAAAAGACCCATCAGAATGATAAAAAACTGTCACCGCTGGTGACAGAATTAACCGGCATTAATAATCCCTTTGTTCTATTCAAAAACTGTCCACACTGTGGGCACAAATTAGCTGGTTAAAAAGAATCCCTATTTCATAATGATTTTTTCTAAGACGGCGTCTTCATTTCTACGCACCGACTCGGTTTTTCGGAAAATTTTAAAAAAAGATGTATCCCGTAGTAAATCCTTGTTGGAAATTGACATCCCATTTTCAAAATGCTATAATTTTGTCAGAAACCGAAAAATGGATAAAGATAAACGTAAAATTTTAATCCTACGACAATGTGACCTCTTGTGCCTTTGTCGATCGCTTTATTACTACCACTTTAAAGAGAGTAATGCGGCAAATAATTTTTACTTGATGAGGTTGATTTTCGGCAAGTACATGCAATGTCCTTTTTATGGGAGCAAGCAGATGACGGAATGGTTAAAAAAAGAAGGTTATTTTTTAAACCGCAAACAGGTCTCTATATTGATGCCTTATATGGGCATTGATGCGATATATCCCCGAAAAAAATTAGTGTTATCAACAAAGATTTCCGCGTATCTCTTTACCTTGTTTAAAGTTATGCGAATCTGCCGGTTTAATAATGTGTTTTTTAAGGGGATTGCATGACCGACCAAACACAACAAAAAAATAAAATTGTATTTTTGATCCTTGGTGTCTTTTTTCTTTTCTTCGTAACTTTCCTGCTGCCAAAGGGAATTATCAAATTGACCTTTAATTACATCGTCTCAAATATTGTTAATGTGTCGGGCATGAGTCACTGGCTTGCAAAAGGGATAGTCATTATAGCACTTATACCCTTTATGTGGGCTGTTAGTGAGATATTCAAAATCAAGTTCAGGATCAAAATTTTTGGGAAAACACTTGTCAAATCTTACAGGAAACTTGCGGGAATAATCATAATTGTCTATATGAGTATCTTTTTCCTGAGTATGCACTTTTTAAGCAGGGACAGTTATTTTACCCATGATTCGGGAAAAGTTCTAAAGTGGTATGCCGAAACCCCGGAAGGGATTCATTATTTCGATACAAATGGATATGATCCCGAATATGGAATCAAGCTTAAACCCGTTACACCGGAAATCGTCGAAAAGCATAAGAAACAACAAATGAAAATGTATCCCAAACAAGTTTTCCTGGAAACTCTGGAAGGAGTAGAATTTTTTGATTCTATCACAGGAAACCCCAAAATCTGGTATTACCAGGATACTGATGGCTCCTTTGAATTCTTCAATGGTCCTGGATTTCACCCTACGTATAATTCAGTGCTGAAACCGGTCACGCCTGATATAATTATTTCTTTGAAGAAGAAAGTAAGGGAGAACCAGGAAAAGGCTGCGGCTGAAATAGAAAAAATCGAAGCTGGAAATGAAAGGCAAAAACGTCTTGCTTACCTGCAAAGATACATTAACCCTTACTTTTCAAATATACCCGGTTCAAAAGAGGTTGCCTTACTGGTAGTCGATGAAAAGCTGCGGGCAGAGTATGTTATTGAACAAAAACTTGTGTCGATTCTAAAACTACAGGGGAAAAATCCGGTTCTATCCATCTTCAAAAAACCTTTTATCGACGATGGGATATTTGAAAGAGTGTTTTCAGGAAACCTTGATCTAATCAAGTCTTTAGCTCTGAATAACCATGTTGATTATATCATTTTAGCAAAGAAATATTCTAAATTCAGGAATAATCCTCAAGTATGGGATGGCATAAGTTCTGATCTTACTATTCAAATCAAAGTTATCGCTACCAATCCAATAAAGGTGGTTAATACCACCATAATTTCAGCAATTGGCCCCGGCTATACAAACGAAGAGGCGGAGAAAAACGCAATCGATAAGGTATACGATGACTTTAAGAAATTTTTAAAGGAAATTCAATAGGAGGACAATATGAATATAAAAACAAAAGCGAAAAGACTCTTTCAAAGGTCTATTATCTTTATTATCATTGGGTTTACTACACAGCTATTTCTTTTCTCTTTTGAAAAAGAAATAAAAACCATTTCCCAGGAATTAGCCAAAAAAATCGAAGAAGCGGGTAAGAAGTCGATTGCTATTGTCGATTTTAATGATCTCCAGGGTAATGTGATGGAATTAGGACGATTTTTATCTGAGGAGTTATCCGTTGCTATATCTTCTTCAGGCAAGGGTTTTGAGGTTGTAGACAGGGTCCATTTGAAAGCCATCTTGAAAGAACATAAATTAACTTTTACTGGGCTAATTAAAAAGAATTCTGCACAGATTCTGGGCAAGATAGCAGGTGTAGACGCGTTAATAACAGGCACTATTACATCTTTTGGAGACAGTGTCAGGATTACAATAAAAATCTTGGATATTAATTCCGCCAAATTAATCGGTGCAGTGACAACAAATATCCCCAAAACCAAAGCAATAGAAGAACTGCTCGGAAGAGGTATAGGTGGAGGAACAACATCTTTACCGCCTCCTCCACCTGGAAAAAATGTTGAAGTTGATGGTTTTATATTTAAACCCGGTGTGTGTGAGATGTCCGGCGGCAATATTGTCTGCACTTTTTATATTATGAATAATGGTGACAAGGACAGAAAAATTAGAATATATTCTTCTTCTCACGAGTATAGTGGTATAGTTGATAATTTTGGTGATAAATATGCAATCGGCCTCCAAATAGGAAGTAAAGGAGCGAGAATTGGAAATGATTGGATAAAGGAGACATTTCCCCCTAAGCTCTTTGTTCGGGTATATATTTTCGCAAACGAAGTAGATCCGAAGGCAACACATTACACAGCAATAATCGGTATTGACGGTTTCACAAAGCTTGCTACCATACGTAATATTCCGGTTGTCAAATAATTCCACTTCAAACCTTCGGGATATATCCTGGAAATGATGAACTTAAAAGGAAAAGCGAAAAAGAATACATGAAAAGGAGAATAATAAATAGGATTTTTGTGTCATCGAGGATGGCAGTTATCCCGAAACTTCGTAATGAAATCGAAGAAAGACTACGTAAGGAGGGTTATGAAGTTCTCCCGGGAGAAACCGACTTTCAATCTTCTGAAGATAAAAACTTTGAAGATATATATGATGACACTCGAAAGTTTTGCCTTAAAGGTGTCATTAATTCCGATGCGCTGATTGCTGTGCTTGGTCATGGTTACGGAGATACTGCTAAGTGTAAATCTGAGCCTACAGGAATTTCTTTATTAGAATCGGAAATTTTTCAAGCTCTATCCTGCCAAAAACCTGTATTGATTTTCATCGTTCGTCGAAAAGACAATGATAAACGACTCGACGAATTAATCAAAATATTAAGAAAAATTGTCCCTGGTTATATTTATGATGATATACCCGGAACAAAGGTAAGCGATGAAATTATTAAAAAGTTAAGTCGCAAAGCATTCTTACCGACTCTAAATATCATAACACCTCTTAAACAATTCATCACGAGATTGGGATTTTTAAGGCAACCAATCGGAAGGGACCTGGATTTTCAAAGTGAAACACGCTTTTTGAAAAGTAAAGAATTACATTTTTTAAAAGATGAATATTTGGATATAGACAACTTGAAAACCCTGAGTGAAGATAATTTGAAGACCATCTTTGAGGCCATCTCCGGCACAACAAATTATCTTGAACAGTTGGTGGAAATTTGGAAAGTACTTCGTGTACTTATGAGGTATCCCTTCAATCTTGAAAAAAATGAAAGCTATTGGGATTATTGGGAAAGGGCTTTAAGAATCTGGACCGATGCGGCATCGTGGAGCGGTTTACAGGGGAATCTTCTTATTGGAGGAATGGCTTCATCTAACTCTCTTCTGGATTTGCGCACGCTAATGCTAAAAAAAAATGGTAGCGATGATCATCTCCATGCAGTTATATTAGCTCATGCTACAACCGCAAGTCAGACTTATTCGACTGTTAAATTTACCAATAATAAAGAGCTACAGTTACGCTATTTTAGATCAGTATTTGCACACCTGAATCAGGCTGAAAGTCTTATCAAGGATAACAAATTTACAGAAAACCTTGGGGATATATGCAGTACCAGAGGAAATGTGCTTGTAAGAATGGGACGGATTGAAAACGCCATTGAACAATTCAGAAAAGGGGTTATTTACAAAGAAAAAAGTGGAGTTCCATATCCAGCACTAAAGGTGGATTTAGGATTCGCACTCATGCTGGATGGGAAAAAACGTGAAGCAGAGAAATTAATGGAATCTGGTCTATATGATCTTGAAAAAGCTAAACGAAAAGGCTACATAATTAGAGCCAAAAGAAAAATTGCAATTTTTTATTTGCGTAGAGGGAGTATCAAAAAAGCTTTGAGGCAATATCTTGAAGCAGAAGCGCTGGCCAGGTATTTTGGGGCAAATGATCAATTACCACCGGGAGCAACTCAAATTCAAATGCTACGTAAAAGATTTAGAATGAGGTTTGGTGCATTAGAGGTAAAAGAAGATAAAAACGGATACAGGTTTTCAGAGATAGAAGATAGTTGAGGATAATGTATGAAAATCGACGATGGACGGTGTTTCACTTTTTCTGGCCTCCGGCGGGCCCCATTGGGTTCATCGTCGGGACCCAGCGGCACTCCGCACTTTCAGAAAAAGTTTGAACACAATATTTGATAATTTAGAATCAAAAGCAACCCTCAGAGTTCTCGAATGCCCGTTTGCTCAACGCTAAAGGCCGAAAACTGAATAATTACCATATTTTTTATAGATTCATGACTGCAAATTTGATATAATTCCTATGGTCATGAACAGCAATAAAAAAACAAACATCCCGGAAAACGGGAACTTACACGAAACAGCCACCGGGGAAAAATAAAATGAGCTTCAAAAAAAACGAGCAATTGGAACTAAAAAAATCCACCTCCCTGCTGAAAGAAGCAGTTATCTCCATCGCGGCAATACTAAACAAACACCGGAAAGGAGAGTTGTATTTCGGGATAAAAAACGATGGAGTAGTTGTCGGGCAGACGGTTACGGAAAAAACCATCAGGGACGTCTCGAAAGCCATCTCCGATTTTATCGAACCGCAAATATTCCCCACGATAGAGTGCGTCACAATTAAAAACAAACAATGCATTCATGTAAGTTTCGAGGGCGGCGAAATCCCCTACTACGCTTATGGACGAGCTTATACCAGGGTGGGTGATGAAAATAAAAAATTAAGCGCAAAGGAACTGGAAAATATAATCATAAAAAAGAACCGCGGGCTGCTCAGATGGGATAATCGCATATCTGACACAGCCCTGGAAAATATCGATAAACAAGCGCTCAAAGATTTCATGAAAAGGGCAAAACAAGCGGGCAGGGTGGGCTTCGATTTCGAAGATATTGAAACCACCCTGAACAAATTGGGCTTGCTAAAAAACGGGAAACTCTTGCATGCGGGCAACGTGTTGTTTTGCGAAAAGAACTCCCTGGAAGTGCAGTTAGCAGTTTTTGCCGGGGTAGACAAGATAACATTCCTGGATATAAAACAGTACAAAGGCAGCATATTCGACTTGCTCGAGAGGATGGAAACATATATCAAAGAGCATATCGACTGGCGGGTAAAGTTCGGCCAGTTGAGGCGGGAAGAAATCCCGGAAATACCCATCGAAGCGGTCCGGGAAGCGCTGGTCAATTCGCTTTGCCACCGGGATTATCTCAAGCCCGAGAGTAACAAAATCGCTATTTTCAGGAACCGTGTAGAGATATACAACCCCGGTTCTTTTCCCGAAGGGTTTACCCCGGAAGATTTTATCAGCGGCAAAGAGCAGTCTATCTTAAGAAATCCCCTTTTAGCGGAGATTCTTTTCAAATCGAAAGAGATCGAGAAATGGGGTTCCGGTTTAAAGAGAATCTACGAACAGTGCGTGGGATACGGGGTAAAAATCGAATTTAATATCTTGAAGAGTGGATTTATGACCACATTCTACCGGCGGGAAAAGGAGGGGTCAACCTGGGAGAGCAGGAAAAAAATCAAAGCCAGGGATAGTGAACAAGCCGGTGTTGAAGCTAAAGAAAGAATCGACGCAAAAACCGACACAAAAACCGGGAGGAAAACTGATATGAAAACTAGTACGAAAACTAACATGAAGACTAGTACGAAAACTAACATGAAAGCTAATATGAAAACTAGTATGAAAACCGGCACAAAAATTATAGAACTCATTAAAAAAAATCCCCGGTTGTCGATTTCGGAGTTGGCCCGCAGCACCGGGTTGAGTCGGCAGGGAGCTGCCTGGAACATCGACAAACTGAAAAAAAAGGGAATGTTGGAGAGGATTGGCCCGGCCAGGGGTGGTCATTGGCAGGTGATAGAGAGCGCCCCCACATCTTCATAGGGTGTAATTTAAAGAGCAGGCTAATTCTCTTTAGCTGGGATTGAAAGCTGGCGCTGGTGCTGTCCTGCCGCTTTCATAATAATTCGCCGCGGACGCACACCTGACTAACATACTCTAAAGTATTATACTTATGAGTATGTTATTCGTGAACAGGTACACCGAAAAAGCCACCCTGGGGAAAAAGTCCCCGGCCCGGGGCGGAAAAAGACCCATCCCTAAATTAACGAAACTTTCGGAGTTGGCTTTTTTATCCAAAGGTGGCATATTATTAGCGTTAGTTTAATTTTAAGGAGTAATTTATTATAACATTATGGCTGAATCGATATCACGAAGAGAAGAAGAACAATTTAAAGAGATCACACATCTTATTAAAGAAAGCCGGGATAAAACTTTAAGAGTAGTTAACAAGGAACTGCTCAAACTTTATTGGGAAGTTGGAGAATATATCAACAAGAGAGTAGAAGCATCAGGTTGGGGAATGGGGGTTGTCCGGAGATTAGCCGAATTCATCCAGGAATCCGGCCCTGGCTTGAAAGGTTTTACAAGCCGTAATCTCTGGAGAATGAAACAGTTTTACGAGACTTATAAAGACTATTCAAAACTGTCCCCACTGTGGACAGAATTAAGCTGGTCTAATAATAGACTTATTTTATCGAAAACGAAAACCATCGAAGAAAAAGAATTTTATCTACGCTTGAGTGTAAAGGAGAATTATTCTGCCAGGGAATTAGACAGGCAGATCAGCAGCGGTTATTTTGAACGAACGATGTTGTCTAACCGAAAAACATCGACATCGGTAGAGCAGTTTTATCCCTCTGCCGGTAACGTTTTTAAAGATAAGTACTTGCTTGAATTCCTGGATTTGCCGGACCCCTTTACTGAGAACGACCTGCAAAAATCGATCATTAATAACCTTAAAAAATTTATTCTTGAAGTTGGTAGAGATTTCTCTTTCGTCGCTGAGGAATTTCGTCTCCAGGTTGGGATGCATGATTATTACATCGATCTTCTTTTTTTTCACCGGGAGCTTTCCTGCCTAGTGGCCTTTGATCTCAAAATCGAAAAGTTCAAGCCTGAATACCTGGGGAAGATGAATTTTTACCTGGAGGCATTAGACCGGGATGTAAAGAAACCGCATGAAAACCCCAGTATCGGGATTTTGCTTTGCAAAGGAAAGGATTCGGAAGTAGTTGAGTATGCTCTGAGTCGAAACATAAGCCCGGCGGTAATAGCGGATTATGAAACGAAACTTATCGACAAAAGACTGCTCCAGGCCAAACTTCATGAGTTTTTTGAATTAGCGGAAGCGAAGAAAAATGAATAATCGGAAAATAGCAGAAAATCTGTGCCACTGATACGTAAGAATCTTGTTTTTTTGCGAGGATTTAACACACCTCCGTGAAGCGGACAAGAATATCGAGTATATATTATTTTCGGGAAAAGGGTTTCAAACTGAGATTCCCCCCGGTTTCAAAGCCATTTGCGGCGAGGACGCGGTTCAGCAAACCGCTTAGCCCCGGCTGGGGCTGAAAGCTGGCGCTGGGGCTGTCCTACCCTTATTATAACCCGGCCCGATAATTCGCCGTGAATGCGCACCTGATTAACATACTCTAAAGTATGATACTTACGAGTATGTTATTCATTAACAAATACACAAAAAAAGCCACCTTAGAAAAACTATCAGGCACAGGCAGCGCCATCATCTACTTAGCTTTCTATTTGCCGGGGACTTTCAATTCGTGGTAGAGGCGTTCCATAAAATTATCAAATAGGCCGTAATGCGGGTTATCTATTTCAAATATTCTGGCACCATTTTTATTAATTTTTTTAGCCTTTACAGCTTTCCTGAAACCGGGACACGGTTCCCCATTATCTAATGCTGCTTCAAAGGGGTTGCAGTTAACATAAACAATAACTGTATTTTCGGTACTATATTTGAATAACAAATCGAAAATACTGTTTTCCTTCAACGCATGACCTAAAATGATAAACATATTTCGTTTCGGGGTTTTGATTATGGTTTCCAATTCTTTAACAGCCGTTGATATAAACGTTTCTGCATCTTTGGACTTTATGGCAAACTTCTCCCCATGTAATACATCACCACATATCTTAAAAATTTTCAAGGGATCGTCTTGTAGATCATTCACCCATTTCCAATCCCATTTTTTGTCCGTGCTTCCTACGATTTTCAAAAATTTACTTGATCTGATACCGAAATCCATCAGGGAATCTTCGATCAGGGTATCATAATTCGTAGTTATTATAACATCAGTGTACTTCCTTTCGACCAATTGAGCCAGGAAGAAGTGACCGATGCTGGGTTTCAATTGACTTAGCAGCGGAATCATTTTTTGCCTGATATCGAATACTGTTGCGATTTTCTCCATATATTTGTCAAACTCCAGGAACAACTCTTTAGGTTTTAATTTGTCGTCTTTATCGATACCCGATATTTGCCGGATAAAATTCTGGTGGTCCGGCGCTCCCGACATCAATGATGTCCCGGTACCCAATAAAAACATAGGTTTCCTGGCTTTAAAGAAATCTGCTATATGTTTAAATTTTTCATTTGTTTTTTCATCCGGTTCTTGTGGAACATCTATCTTTTTATTCATAAAATCACTATTGGAGAAAACCGCTTTGAAAATTTCTTTCGGGGTAAATATATACTTCTGACCACTCGCGATCCTTTCAATGTTGAATAAGGCTGTCCTATCAAAATAGGCTTTAAATAGATCAGACTCCCCACTTACATTCATAATGATTTTCCCCCCATCATCGGATGGTTTTATTTGGCCCTTGACCAGTTCTCCCTTGTTCTTCAAAAACTGTTGCAAACCGGATAATTTTTTCATCGCTTGTCTTTCAATTTCAGTTTTAATAGGAACTTCCATAAATCTTTCCACCAATTCCACCACCCGTTTCTCTAAATTAATCTCTTCCCAGAAATTTTCGAGACTCGAAACAACATCAAATGATACAATATCGAAGCCATCTTCACATTTATCTGAAATCTTTTTGAAAATATTTTTTTGGGCCGCTGAAAGAAATCTGATTTCATTATCTTTATACCCGGAAATTTTATAAGACTCTTTGACATACTGGTTTAATGGGCTGTTTTGTTGAACGTAATGGAGGTCATAAGCAATGTTTCCAAATAAAAACAATTTAAAATTGCGAGAAGAAAATAAATTGGTTAATGACATATGAAAACCATATTTTCTCATCTCGTCAACATAACCGTAGTCTATGGGTTCAAAGAGGGTAACAACACCGCTGTGATAATCAGGAATATCTCGTAATTCTTCCAGTATCTTTTCCGGGGATTTCTCCGGCGTATTTTCTGAGAAACTGATCTCCTTATCGAGCCATTGAAAATTTTTCGGTCTAATTTCTTCAAATAGTTTTTTTATTACCTGCATAAATGCTTTTGTCTCTTTATCGAAGTAAGAGTAAAACGCCATAATAAACTTATCCGGGTCTTTCACGCCGAGAAAACCAATAATTTCCCGAAAATCTCTGTCTGCCTTTATAATGCTCTCACCGGTTCTACTGTTCCAGCATAATTCTTTTGGCTCCATTTTTTACTCCTTTTTCAATGCTAAATTTCAAACACATCGGGATTAATTTTAAGCACATAATAAAGCTCCGGTTTGGGCTTCTTCCCCTGTATTTTTAATTCCTTATCCAGGAAAAAACAGCGGCTGAATAGATCGAGATAATGCTCTAATTCAGCTTGACGAAGCAACTGGTCGGGCTTTATTTCCATCATATCCTGGTACTCCAACAAATCCTCTATCCTGAATTCCCCACCCAACACATCACCACCATATTTTCGATACTGCTTGATGAGATTGTAGACCCCCCATTCCCTGGATGTCACTACGGCGTTTTTCAGATTTTTTTCTACCTCCGGCTTTACTTTAAGGGTGATCTCGTCGATCAAATCCACCGATACTTCTCTAACTGCAAGATCAGCTAATTTTTCGATGATCTCCCCGCAGTAATACTGGACGATCCAGGGAATACCGCTGAAACTCTCATTATAAATTCTTTCGATGACATCACTTTCGGAGGTGAAACCGATACCCAATCGTTTCATCGGCTCCAAAATCAAACTTTTTAAATCTTCATACTCCAATTTTTCCAGGGTTAAATTTTCGGTAAAGTTAAAAAGCTCCGCACCATGATGGGAATGTATTTGATACAAAATCTTAAAACCGGTGAAAACAAACTGGCACCTCTCATCATAGATCTGCGACAGGCTGCGAAAACCGGCAAATATCTCCTGCACCCCTTCGATCTCTGCTTTTTCCTTTAAATCCAGGGGAGGGTCTTCCAGGCCGCAGAAAGAACACCTGAAATCTGTGGCCACCATATTATAGTTTTCAGTCCGCACCAATTGTTTGGCGTCGCAATTGGGGCACCTGACAAAACAATTGCCGTATAAATCATCGATTTCGTCGACAAGAAAAATGAGTCTTGCTCTTTCATTTTCTTTCAGAAAATCTGCCAGGAGTTCTTCAAAAGCTGTCATATTTTCTATTTTCCTTTTTTTACTCCCTGCGCGGAATTTTTCCAGGTCCGGATTGCTGCTTAACTTCTCGAAGAATTTTTTACCGGTGGAGACATCGAATAAGTCGATAAATACGGCGTAGATGCCGGCTTGTTCACCTCGTACTTTGCACTGGTACTCTACCTGTTTTAACAAGGAGGTTTTACCGATCTGGCGTTCGCCGAAAATGGTATAATCTTTATCCGGTTTGTTGAAAATTTTGGCTAATTCTTTTTTTCGACCCACGAACATATCTCCCATTACACCTTTAGTGTAACGATACGGGGATAATGTGCGCAGGTCCAGGTAACGTGACATCTGGTGCAGCAGTTCCAGTTCCTTTTTGGTGGATTGGATGTACTTCTTCAGGCTGTTTTCATCTAACAGCACGATATTCATTTTGTGTTTATCGATATCCAGTTTAAACTCCATTCTATCGAATAAGGTGACGATAAATATCAATTCCGACCCGGAAACCAGTTTGTACTCATCTAAAACAACAGATAACCGGCTGTCAAGCTGCGTGATTTCGACCTCTTCACCGCTGACCACATAAAGGATTACATTATTCAGTTGGGTTATGGCAGGGAGCATGAACCGGTAAAAACCTTCATGGAAATGATCGAAATGATTTAATTTCGAGTGATTCTTAAACTTCCCTAAATGATATGTCTTTTCTAAAAGGAAATAAAAAGTTTCAATATCCGCATGCCTATCCGATTTCGCCCATTCCCAGGAATTGGTTAGGTTTTCCAGTATTTTTAGCTGACTCACATTGATTCCCAAAAACTCCAGGAATTGATTCAACTCCCTCTGGGTTTTGAACTGGTCTGTTACAGCACAGCGGATCTCCTGAAGCGTGTATGCGGTTATTAAGTCTCCCTGTGCCACTAATCTATTATATCCCGGGAACTCACGCAGCAGGTAGATCATAAAAAAATAGTCGTTATGTGCATAGTAAATCCCGCCCCCCCCGATCTTTATCTTACGCAGGATACCCCGGGAACATAGTTCTTCTAATTTTTTCTCCAGCCGCTCCTCATCATAAAGATAGTTGGCTAAAACGATCCGCAAATAGCTATTTTTATCCAACATGGTCTTTGCGGTCTGCACCTTTACCCTGAAATATCCCTCCCTGGTATCCATTAAAAGTTTCATCCTGTCCCGGGCTCGCTTAATATAAGCGATGCTATCTTCGTTGAATATCATATTTTCATCTATACGAAACTTGTCAACTATTGTGCCACCTTCCTTAACTTTTGCAATAATACCATACCGCTGCAACTTCCCCTTAGCCAGGAAGGGGTCTTTGCCTACAATCAATCCCGGTTTTATGTGCTCGATCTCTATTTCACAATCCTCCACGGCACAAGCATAAACGATTAATTTTTCGTTCAGGGAGAGGGTGTTCCAGATATTACCATAATAATCTTTTTTGTGATTTTTAATCTCGTCCCGCGAAAAGGCCCACATTTTATCGACACATTTATCGAAGCTTAACTTTTCCTTCTTCCCGGCCAGGACATTACTTAATACAAATGTGGAATACGCATGATCTCCCACCAGGAATTCCCAATTCTCAGGCATAAAGTCGAGATAGTTTTCGCCCAATTTTTGTTTGAAAACATTTTGTTGATCGCCCTCGTCTATCCTGGTAATGTCGATGACATCGGTTTTGTCATTGATTTGCCTGAACAGCCTGACAATATTGATATTGATTGCTGCTATGACCACCGCCTGGTTGGAGATGTCTTCTAAATATCCATACAATTTTACCAGGGAATCCTGGTCCAATTCATCCAGTTTGTTTATAAAAAAGACCAGGGTTGTTTCTGTGGCAGCAATTTGATCTAAGAGCTTCTCCTTGTATTTAACGGTCTCGTGGAGCGATTGAAAATCTTCTCCTATTATTTTCTCGATCAACATGTGCAGTATTTTATTGAGCCTGTTCTTTTTTTGGGGAATTTTTTTTATGTCGGGGGCAATCTCGATATAGAAACTGCTATAATTGCCATCGGGCTGCATCTCCAGGCTCAACGTGAGCAGCAGGCTCCTCCGCCCTGTTCCTTCACCACCTTCTAAAAATAGAAGCCCTCTCTTTTCTTCTACTAATTCGTTAACACTTTTTTGGATTCCATCATACTTATTTGGATAATAGGCAGGGTAAAAGAATAGATCGGGATACATCTTTTGATATTTGTCCCATTCTCTCATTGTTTTGAAATCTTCAGAGGCCATCAGTTTCAACTTCACCGGGTACTTTACGAACCTTTCGTTGCCATTTATATCTTGATAGGAAATCTCAACCTGCACCTGGAAATTCCCTTTTTTTTGCCCCGGGTTTTCTACCAATTTACTTAATGGGACAGTAATTTCTTTCCTCGGCCCCGCCTTTATCTCTATTATAGAGGGAGTTTCTCTCATGCTGACGAGATCCTCTGCCCGGACTTTCAGTTTCACATTTTCTGCCTTACAGCCGCCGCGGTTCTCTAATGTTATTATCCCATATTTTAGAGTGATATCGGAAACGATCTCTGTTTCCAGGAGAACCAGGTTGATTTCAGAATTATATTTCTCCTGTTCCCGGTCTAATATCTCCATCCATCGCTCACATATCCGGGTGACAAATTTATTATCTAAATGCGCCTTTTTTCTGCTATCTTCCATTACCAGGCCTATCTCTTTTTTCAAATCGTCTATGAGTAAATTTTTTCTCGATAGATAAATTTCGTCTTCGATACGTTTAAATTTTATACCAACAACTCTCTTTAATAAGTCCTTCAATTCTTGCCTTATCTCGAAACCTGCTGTTTCCAATTCGTATAGTGGTTTAAAAATATCCATATCTTTCCGCTGCATTTCAATTAGGCTGTCTATTTCCGCTGCTTCCAGGATTTTTCTATAAAAACGGCTGATCCTATCCAGGTTTTCGATATTCGCTTTTTTGAAATCAGCGGCTCGCTTTTCCACCCGTTCTAAAAAATATTGTAATTTCCTGGGGATAGCTTCCACAGTTGACTCATCCAACTCAGAGTATCGGGTAAAAAGAAACTCGAATAGCGGTTTGTGATTGAAGTAATTCACCAGGTAACGATAGATTTCGTGGGGCATATTATAGGATAAAAAATCGTTGATTATTACAAGTATGTTCTTTTCATCGATGTTTAACACATTGGCAATCGTTATAGCTGTGCTGCTTAATAACCAATCTGAATTCTTTAATGTTTTTTTTATTCTCTTTGAAGTTGGATCAATTAAAACGGAAGACAGCTCTTTTAAAAACTGTTTAACCTTTCCCCTTTTTATATCCCGGTACTTTTCCTGGAAATAGCGTAACTGCAGCCAATAAAGATATTGATCTTCGGGGAAATTCTTCACCATCTGGAGTAGAATTTTTTCTAAATCTCCAAAACCGGCGGATATTTGCTCTTCAATTTTAATACCGAGCAGTTGCCGGAACATTGCTTTATCTTTTCGGTAATAGTCAGACAAATATTCGGGATTCTTGTGAAACATCTCAATCAGGTAGTCGAAGGATGGCAGTTGATAATAGTACTGCAGCGATTCGGCGGCATTTAGAACCGGGCTTGCCGTGTCTTCATACTCCTTTATCACTTCATCGCAAATTTCAAGAATCTCCTCTTCGATACGTGCCGCGGGCTCGCTCTTCCTTAAACGATTCTTTGTTTCTACTATCTCCTGCCTGTTATCCTCGTAAATTATTAAATCATTCTCAATCCCAGCAATTAAATGTCCCTTACCTTTTTCTTTATCCAATAATGCTGTGTCAACAGCAAAAAGAGGTTTACCAAATTTTATCTCACGCCTAATGTTGCCGTGTTCCGAAAAGAAATATATGTCGCCATTGCCAAGCTCTACTACCAACTCTTTTTCGCCATCTTCACAGACGAACTCCTTTATATGCCTTACACCATCACCCAATTCCTGGCACCATTTGATATTTAAGCGATCATCTAAAAAAATCAAACTGCCCTGGTCGCAGCCGGCAGCAAGAAAGATGTTGCCTTCCTTTGTGGTATGGTATTTGACACAAAGTAAAGGCCGGGGGCTTCTTCTTTCCCCGTTTTTTTCTAATTCGACGGCGAAATCTTTTTCCTCTTTTATAGGAGACAGTCGCAGATCGAACTGGTAAAGTTTTTTTCGCTTGTAACCCACAGCCGCCAGTTTGAAATCGAAACCCTGTTTATGGAAAATCTCCAGGTCCCGGATCCAATCGTTTTGTAAATGCTCGCTGTGCAGTAAAGCCAGTTTTCCCGGCTGCTCGAAATCGAAAAGATAAATACCGAAACCGGAATTTCTAAATCCCAAAACAATTAATTCATAATTTTTATTTTCAAATGGAACAGGATAGACCTCGAAATCACAAATGAAGTCGTCGAATTCTCTTTTATATGGCTCTTGTTTTTCTTTATCGATTAAGTCGAAAACCTTGAAGTCGCTACTGCCATCAATGCAAAAGAGGTATCTTTTGCCACTGCTTTTACCGACAATTTCGATTTTTCTAACCTGGTAAATTTTATCTAAGAAAACAAAACGGTGCGGTGAGGCATTACCTTCGAAATACTCTTTTTCCAGTAAATAGAGGTCCCTGTCCCGCGACTCTACCACAGCAATCTGCTGCAGGTCATCCCCTGGATCGGTAATTTTTAAGCAGGAAAGCGCCCCTTCCACTTCTGCACTTTTTGCCTTCCCGCCGATTTTCTCAAGAGTTTTTACATACTCGATAAACAACCCACCTTTGTAACAAGCGTACAAACCGAAGAGATTCAGTTTATGTTCCCGTTCGCTGCCGCTGCCGTTCCAGGAAAAAAAGTGCAGTTCGTTTTTTACTTCTGTGAAATTTTCACTCAGCAGCAGCAATTTTCGCCTATAGCTGTCCCGGGTGGTCAGATAGTATTCCTTCAATAATATCGAATAGTCTTTTATGTTTTTAAATATGATCTCCTGGTGCCACCTGATATATTGGCTGATAATATCTCCCTTACCTGTGCTTTTTCTAAACTCCCGGTTGATAACATAGATTAATTTTTTAAGAGGAGTAAATAAATCCTTGGGATAATATGCCGACCATGTATAAGCGGCAAACTCTAAGGCTGGGATTTCCTCTTCTGTCTCGATGGGGGCTTCTTTTATGATATACTCACATATAGCTCGAACATCTCCCTTTTCCTTTTCCAGGGCGATTCTTATATTTTCAAAAACCACCTGTTCGTTTGTCTCCACTTCACCGTGAGTTTTGAAGATAATTAGTTCTTTTTTATCGGTGGTGACCATCAATTTATCTTTGCCCAGGGGAACGAGAAATTTAGGATAGGACACCAATGTCTTAAAAAGGATTTCCCCATCACTCTTTTTTATATCGATCCTGCATATGGTACGGTCGGACATGGCTGCATAGAGATAGTCGCCGGTTTTTATCAGGCTCAAGGCAAAGGCATAATCCCGGGGGTGAAAATCCCTTACTATGCCCCCGGAGTAGTTCAATTTATATATCCTCTCATTTTCGCTGCTGGCATAGATATAGTCTTTATCCGAATACAGGGCCAGTACATGGTAATCCTTTATCTTTTCCGGTAAAATTTCTTCATCCGCTTTGTTGGGATTCCAGCTTTGCAGTACCAGTGTATTGTCGGATCGCCCCTCCCTTATATAAATACTTTTAATATGATCCGGAAATTCCCCGATATTGATGTTTTTGACCTGTTTGTCGTGAAAATGGCTAAATGGGAGCTTAAATTTGTCTGTATCCTGTCCAACATCATCAGCTTCATCAAAAGGCTCGATATGGCTGAGGGAGAAATTGACGGTGGCATTTGAGAAATCGCCTTCACTTTTAATATCTTTTTTATCTTCCCCGGCGGAATAATATTCCAGGTCTAAGTAAACATAAGGAATCCGCGCCATCCCCTGGAATTCCACCCGCAGCCCCAGGAAACCGGTTATTTTTACCTTTAATATATCTCTATTCAAAAAATTTCTCAAATCAATGGATTTTTGTGCGTTTAACCCGATTTTTTCGCCATCGATTAATAAATCAAAAAGGCAAAGTTTAAAGCTATCGAGAATAGCAATGAACCTGACCCGGTTTCCCAGGTTTTCCCCGGCAGGATCCGGGAACACCAGCGGGTATACAAAAATGATAGAGTCTTCGAAATGATCCTTGAAATTTATGATTTCAGTGATGAAGAACCGTTTCTCGTCTATCCTTTTCGCTAAATCTTTTAAATCGATCTTTTCCTGCATCGTTACTTCACATCCTATTTAAATATCTTGCTTCATCTTTAGTCAAGAGCCACCTCTTAAGGATTTAATTAAACCACACTAAGAAAAAAAATGCAAGTGTAAAAAGATTTCCGTAATGGATTAAGTTATTGCCGTTATGAAAAAGGTATTTGTCGTGACGACATATACTGCCCCTATGACGAAAAATATTTCACGCCTCACCGCCGGGATACACCTTCTTTCCTGTTTGTGATTTTGGAATTGTAATTTGGGAATTGTAATTTGGGATTTTATCTATTCCCGGTGGTCTTCGAGAACGTCCTCTTCCAGGTCGTCTTCCTCACTGCCACCCTCTTCCCGGTCAATCTCAAACTCCCGGTCGTCATCGAGAGCGCCTTCTTCAAGGTCGTCTTCCTCACGGTCGCCGCCCAACTCCGAATCCGCTTCCAGTTCCTCGTCGTACTCCACGGTCTTGCGTAACTGCTCCTCGGCGTCTATCACACCGCGGTCGATCAACGCAATCGCCTGGTGGACCTTCTTCTTTAAACTTTCGGAAACGGGGGTCTCCAACATCTCCCGCAAAATCTGGATGCTCATACGATAATAACGTATCACTTCCCCTTCGTCGGTCTGCAATTCCTGCAAAATTTGATTAAAATTAGCCTGCTTCATCCAGTGCATTATCGAGCCGGATAAATCGAAAAAAAACTTCTTACTCAAATAACTTAACCGCTTCTTCTTCTCAAACCTGTGAATGCCGCGAACAGCGGCGGTGGTCATACGCTGTAACTGCCTGACATCTTCGTCCTTGAATTTCTTCCTGACCGCCCCGCCGCGAGGCTCGAAAACCGCGGCCAAACACAATATCCCCAACTGCTTGACAGTCATGTCTTCCAACGCTCCATAACCGAAAAGTTCCGAAATAGGCAGTTCATTGCCGTGCATTTTGCGGGCGAAATGGCCTTTCTCGGTCAGGCTGCCGTCATGGATGTAACCCAACTGTTTGAGTATATCCAACCTGGCTTTCATCTGCTCCAACTGCCTTGTACGGGTATGAAATTTCTCCTGGAAATAAAAAAACGAACGGGTGTGGATTTCCAACAGCTCTTCGCCGTGGCTTTCATAAAGATTCAATATGGTGGCATAAGATACATTAAAGCGGCTCTTGATGATTTCGGGAGAGGATTTGACAATGGTTTTGATTTCCCGGAAAGCCACGGTGCCCGGGTCTATCCGGCTGTACACAAAACCTTCGCTGTCGATGCCGCGCCGGCCCGACCGGCCTGCCATCTGGTAAAAATCACGCACTTTTAAGGTCATAAAAAATTTACCGTAACTTTTTCTTAAGTCGTCCAATACTACCGTCCGGGCGGGCATGTTCACCCCTAAAGCAAAGGTTTCGGTAGCAAAAATTATTTTTACCAGTTTGGCGGTAAACAACCGCTCCAATATCTCTTTCAACATGGGATGTATCCCGGCATGATGGTAGGCGATGCCCTTACCCACTAAAGACCTGAGCGATGCTGCCCGTTCCTCGCTTAACAGGTCGTAGCGGCGGCAGTAATCATCATAAATGGCCAATATCTCCAGGCTCTCTTCTGCGCTGAGGAAATCGATATCCTTAACGTCCTGGGCCAGGTACTCGCATCGTTTACGACTGAAAGTAAAATAGATGCAGGGGATGCGGTCTGTCCTGACTAAATGTTGAATGAGCGCTAAAGGAGTATTGCTTCCTCGCGGCCTCCGGTGTTTCAGGCTGTAGCCTTCCGTTTCCACTGTTTTCAGGGAATCGCAAATCCGCCCTTTGCATTGAAATAAAAAATGCAGCGGTACGGGGCGTTCATCTTCTTTTATGACCTGGATGGGATGGACGTGTATTTCCCTTAGCCAGGAAGCGAACTGCCTGACATTGGGTATGGTGGCCGACAGCCCGACAAAACGCATGTGCGGGGGAAGAAAAATCAACGACTCTTCCCAAACTGTGCCGCGCTCGTGATTGTCGATATAGTGGATTTCATCGAAGATAATCCAGGAGTGGCCGGACAGCCCGGCAGGATTTTCCAGGATGCGGTTGCGAAATATCTCGGTTGTCATAATAATCAGCGGGGCAAAAGGATTAATATTCACATCCCCGGTGATGATGCCCACTTTGCCGGGGAAGAGGGTTTCGAATTCGCGGTATTTCTGGTTGGAGAGCGCTTTTATAGGGGCGGTGTAGATAACGCCTTTTCCTTCCCGCAAGCATTTAGTAATCAGGTATTCGGCCACTAAGGTCTTCCCCGCGCCGGTGGGAGCCGCGATTAAAACCGAACGGTCACTGCTCACGCCCACTATGGCTTTCTCCTGGAAATCATCTAATTGAAAGCTTTTCTTATTGATGCCCTGGATATGCTCTTTAAAAAAACGAACTTCTTCATTTTCCCGGTAATCTTTTTTTTTCTTAGGGTGTGCGGGTGTTTTCTTTTTTGTAACGCGTGCGGGGGGCTTCTTTCTTTTACGGGAACTGTCCCGCTCACCTTTACCGGCTGGGGAGGCTGTCCCCTTTTTTGTACGGGAGGTGCTCATATCACCTTTATCGGCTGGGGGCGCCGCCCCCTTTTTTTTAACTGGGCGAACTTCTTCTTCGTCCTGGTGGGTTTTATTGTTTTTCATCATATTTCCGTTGCCAACTGGCCGCAGGCGGATTTTATCTCCCTACCTTTCGACCATCTAATTATAACAGTATAACCGCGGGAATGCAAGTATTCGCAAAAAGCTTCCACTTCCGGCTCCGCCGGGGTTTCGAAACCCCACTCGCGTGGGGGGGCGTTAAGCCGCTTCGCGGCAAGGAGCACCTTTGATTCTAAATTTACGCCGCTTCCTCCCGGGTTATAAGGGATTAGGTTGATTTTGCAGGGGATGCCGCGCAGCAGGGCGGCGGTTTTTTCGGCGTCTTGTAAGGAATCGTTAACGCCCTTTATCAGTACATATTCGAAAGTAACCCGGTGTTTCCTGGGAGTGTGTCTAAAATAAGCCAGGATGTCATCGAGTTTCTCTTTTTTGGAAATGGGCATCAACTCTTCACGCAGCGCTGCCGCCGGGGCATTCAAAGAGAAACTGAGCTTCAAGCGGGGGAAATCTTTTTCCAGTCGTTTAATTCCATCCAATATCCCCGCTGTAGAGACCGTGATATTACGCGGCGAAATGCCGATCCCTTTTTCCGAAGTAATGAGCTGCAGCGCCCGGCTCAAGTTCTCATAATTGAGCAGCGGTTCGCCCATGCCCATAAACACGATATTTATTTTCTCTTTTTGCCCCGGTGCGCTATTTTCGGCGGCGTCTTTTTTCAACAGCAGCGCCTGGGACAAAATCTCGCCGCTGCTTAAGTTTCTTTTAAAACCCATCCGCCCGGTGGCGCAGAATTTACATTTTAAGGCGCAGCCCACCTGGGTAGAGATACACATGGTGAAATGTTTTTTCTCTTTGATAAGGACTGCTTCGATTTTGTATTTGTCTTTTAGTTCGATTAGATATTTCCGGTTTCCTTCCCTATCTGCCTGGACTTCTAAAACTTTGTTCAACCGGATATCATAGGTTTGCGATAAAGTTTCCCTATTTTTTTTGCTGATATTGGACCAGCAGGCTATATCGTTTATATTTTTTTCATAGAGCCACCGGCAGACCTGGTCGGCAACAAATCGCGGCAGGTACAGGTGAGCAATATCTTTTTCTAATTCTTCATAGGATAGATCGTATATCCACTTCAACATGAATCGTTTTCCTTTCAGCAGCGCGGTTTACAGGATATTTCCCTGCGACAAACCGGCTGCCGGTAATTAATCTTATCCTATATTATACCATATTTATGCCTCCGGCGGCCCTGCCGGG
>JAGLSW010000833.1 GCA_023135565.1 Candidatus Aminicenantota bacterium
CGGCAGGGCCGCCGGAGGCAATTTGTTCAAAAGAATTGAATCTCCGCGTGTTTTCATGTTATAATATTTTTTTAAGACAGAGCTAAAAAAAAGCCGTCCCCGCGCGGGGTGGCTAAGAGGGTGGGTGCGCTGCACCCCATAATGAATTTTAAAGGAAAAAGAAATGAGCAGGGAAACGATTTCGATACTCCATCTTTCGGACATACATTTTAGAAAGAAAGAAAAAGAAGGGTTCCGGTATTTTCACAATGATGTGATCGAGAAAATGCTTGCCGCCATAGGAGCGCATGTAAAAAAACACGGCATTCCTGATTTTGCCGCTGTTACCGGGGATATTGCTTTCGACGGCAGGGACTATAAAAAAGCCGTTGAATTTTTCGATGAGTTGAAAAAGATAATACCCGGCGCTGTTTTCCTGCCTGTGCCCGGCAACCATGACGTGGACAGGGAAGAAGTAGACGACCTTTTTTCTTTGCACGATATCGTGAAAGAGGGCAAGGTAGACAAAATTCTTGAAAACAAAAAAAGGATAAAAACCTATATTACCCCGAAATTTAGAAAATTCAGGGCCTTCGTGGAGACGCATTTGAATCCCGGCCTTTACGATAAAAAGAAAGAGAATAAAGACGACTATTTTTGGGTGAAAGATTTTCCGGCGAAAGAGGTCTCTTTTTTGGGACTGAACTCCTGCTGGGCCTGCGAGAACGACCAGGATGACCGTAATATCGCCCTGGGTCCGCCCCAGGTGAAAGAAGCCTTGAGCCGGACGGAAATCCCCCATAAAATTCTTTTAATGCACCACCCCTTCGATTGGTTGAATCGCCGCGATAAAAACAAATGCCGGGGCGAAATATTAGCCGCCTGTAATTTAGTGCTGCACGGCCACAGCCATATGGATGACGCCCTGGTCAGTCGCGACCCCGACGACTCCTGCATTTGCCTGGGAGCCAACGCTTCCTATACCGATGAAGAAGGCGGTTTTATCGGTTTCCAGTTTATCCGGGTGGAGTCCCGGGAAAAAAGCACAAAAGTGACGGTTTGGCCTTACTGCCTGGATAAAAGGAATAAAGTGCGCTTCGCCGCCGACACCCGGCGCTGGGAGAACCAGGCCGGTAAGGAGTTTTTTGTTCTCCAAATAGACGCGCCGCAAGAAGGGGAAGAAGTAGTGACTCCCGTGGAGATTCCCGGCGATTACTGCGATTGGGTAAGGGCGTTTCATTCCACTATGGACATCGACCAGCTTCGGAAAAAAGGCGAGGTTATCACCATCAGCCTGCCGGAGGTTTACATTCCTTTAGAAACCGCCAACCCTTACCATAAAATAGAGTTGGAAAAAATGAGGCGGGAACAGGGGGAAAAAGCCTCTGCCGCGGATATGGAGGAAAAACTCAGGGAGCATAAGTTCAAAGAGCCGCCGCTTATCGACATCGAGAAACTGTTGGGGAAAAAGAACAACATCCTGCTGCGCGGCGACGCCGGCATGGGCAAAACCACGTTGATAAAGCATCTTGCCTACACCATCAGCGCGGGAACCGGCGCCGCCGGGTTAGATGATTATCTGCCGGTAATGGTGTTTTTTAAAGACCTGTGGCGGGCGTACCGGGAAGAACTGGAAAAGGAAAAAGGCAAGCAGCCGCTTTTCGAGCAGCTTTTAAAAGTCTACTTAGAACAACGCCCCTGCCCCTTGACTTTTGAGACCGTAGAAAATTTCCTATCCCGCGGCAAAGTGTTGTTTCTTTTCGACGGCCTCGATGAAATGCCGGAGTACCTGCGGCCCGATTTGATAGATATAATCGCCGGGTTTCTGTTTGCCCGGCGGCAGAATCTTTTTTTAATCACCGGCAGGCCCCACGGCATTGCAGGTAGGGCTTTTGAACGTTTCGGCAAGTATCTTTTCGACATCGAATACTTAGACGCCGGGAAAGTGGAAAATTTTATTTCCCGCTGGTTCCGGGCCGTATCCGGTCAGGCCACCGGGCTGGCCGAAGTGACCGCTGAAGATTTAATATCCGACATCCGGCACAATGAACACATCGCCGTGTTTACCCGGAACCCCCTGCTGCTTACTGCTGTTTGTATTCTTTACCATGACGGCAAGCGCATCCCCGAACAGCGCGCCGAACTTTATGACCGCATCGTAGGCAACCTGATCTGGCGCAGGTTTCATGATCCCGCCCAGCCGGACAAAGAGAGCCAGGTATTGGAGTATCTCATGTTGTTGGCCTTCGAGATGCAGAAACGGGGACTCAAAGCCATCGAAAAATACCGGGCCCGGGAACTGTTGGAAAAGGTATTTCCCCCGGCGGATGGGGAGGAAGCTCCCGCTTTTCGGAGGCGTATAGATTCTTTTTTTGCGGAAATAGAGCCGCGCTGCGGATTATTTAATGTGCTCAGCAGTGATGATATCGAGTTTACGCATCTCACTTTCCAGGAGTTTTTGGTGGCCCGGCACATGGTGTATATGGGCGTAGATTATAAAAAGTATTTAAAAACCGGCTGGTGGCAGGAAACCCTGCTGTTGTATACCGGTTTTGTCGGCATTCATAATAAACGGGACAGTAATAATATAGTAAAATATATATTAAAAGCCGAAGTGGAAGACGACAAAAACCGGGACCGTATCCGCTTATTAGGAGCGAAAGCGCTGCGGGATTTCCAGGAATCCAAAAGGGAAGCGGAAACCGTCGCACTGGCCCGCGAAAAATTGTATAAAATAATCAAGTCGGAAGCTGTGTTGGACGTGCGTTTCCAGGCGGGCGAAATTTTAGGCAGTCTGGGCGACCCGCGCCTGCGTCCGGATAATATGGTCGAAGTCCCGGCGGGGGAGTTTATAAGAGGTTCCGATAAAGATTATGAATGGGAAAAGCCAGGACGCAAAATCTATCTCGATGATTTTAAAATCGGCAAATACCCGGTGACCAACCGGGAGTATAAAGAATTTATAGTTGACGGCGGTTATAAGAACGAAGAATTTTGGACGCCGCGGGGCTGGGAGTGGGTGAAAGAAGAAAAAATTCTCGAACCTGAATATTGGCATGATCGCAGATGGAATGGGGTCAATTTCCCGGTGGTGGGAGTAAGCTGGTATGAGGCAAACGCCTATGCGCAGTGGCTGAGTCGAAAAACCGGAAAAAAATACCGCCTGCCCTCGGAAGCGGAGTGGGAGAAGGCGGCCCGTGGCCCGTGGGGGTTGGTCTATCCCTGGGGCAATGATTTCGATAAAAATAGATGCAATTCAGATGAATGTGGTTTGGGCCGCACTAACCCGGTGGGAATATTTCCCGGTGGCGGGAGCCCTTACGGCTGTGTGGATATGGCCGGTAATGTGTGGGAGTGGTGCGCCGATTGGTATAAAAATGATTATTACAAAGATAGTCCCGGTGAAAACCCTACAGGCCCCGATAGTGGCTCCGACCGCGTCTTGCGCGGCGGCTCGTGGATCTACTATGCCGATAACTGCCGTGCGTCCTATCGCCTCGACGGCGCCCCCGGCGACCGCGGCAACGACCTGGGCTTTCGCCTCTCTGTCTCTTTTTAGGTTACCCCTTTCCACTTTACCCCTGTTTTTGACCGGCGAGGTTTGCACCTACCGGCAATCGTTTTTTTCAGGTCGTTTGGAGACGGGGGGTGAGCCGGGGCGCGTACTGCAGCGAACCCCGCGCCGGGGAGCAAAAAAGGCCTGCCGGGCATGATGCGAGCCTCACCCGGAAACGAATGAGATTACATCATTCGTTGCCTCCGGCGGCCCTGCCGGGG
>JAGLSW010000834.1 GCA_023135565.1 Candidatus Aminicenantota bacterium
CCGGCAGGGGCCGCCGGAGGCAAGTATAGTTTTGTTAGCCTTCCCCAAAAGTTTTTTTTTAAAACAATTGAAATTCATCCGGGGAACCGTTATAATAATTCCTAAACCAATTATAGTGTCGTATCGAGAGTTGATTGGCGTATAAAGGTAATCGAGGGAACCGCACACAGCAGCAGCGATTCAAGGATCCCATTTCCGGGCATGCTGCCGGTCGAGGCTTGACGCGACGCTATAAGGAAAATGATTATGACAGAAACCGGCATAGTGACATGGCTGCACTTATCGGATTTGCACACCTGTAAACCCAAAACAGGATGGGACGCAAAAAGCATCCTGGAGAATCTAAAAACAGATTTTAAAAAAATACCGCTGCAGCCGGACTTGATTTTTTTTACCGGCGACGCCGCTTTCGGGCACATAGGCGCGGAAGAGGGTAAATCTATCGACCGGCAGTTCGATGAAGCGGCGCAGCTTTTTGAAGAAATCCGTACCTCCTTTTCCCCCCCTGTACCAAAAGAAAATATCTTTTTTGTACCGGGAAACCACGACGCCAACCGCGATAAAGAGATAAGCATGATGTATAAGGCTTTCGATCAAATGAGGCGCATGAAACACGATGTGGCACAGGAATTATTAACCGGGTTAATCCGCGACAAGGATAACAATTGGCAGGGGATCATGCAGCCCTGGCAGGAGTATGCCGCTTTCCTGGAAAAACACGGTTATAACCACCTGCTGCAAGACCGGGAACGGCTGATCTATGCGCATATTCGTGAAATCAACGGTATAAAAATGGGTATCGCCGGTTTTCATTCGGCATGGTCCTGCCACAAAAACAGCGAAAAAGGCAAACTGTGGCTGGCCGGGAATTGGCAAATAAAACACTTGAGCCGACAGGTGCGGGAAGCGGATGTGAAAATCGCCTGCATGCACCACCCCTTTAGCTGGTTCCACGAAGCCGAAGGTTCGGGCCTGGAACGGAGTATGCAAAAGAATTTCGATTTTCTTTTGCACGGCCATGAGCACGACGCCTGGGTAAAGGAAACGAAACAGGGTTTCAGCACTATTGCCGCCGGCGCTTGTTATGCCGGTTCAGCAAAGGAATTAGGTTACAATATGGTGCGGTGGCATAAGGATAAACAAAGCGGTGAGGCATGGCTGCGCACCTATGACCCTAAGGGCGAAGGCTGGGTGGCGGAATTGATCGCGGGCGAAACCGACGATTCCGGCGGCGTATGGAACCTGGGAAAAAAGGCAGAGAAAATATTTATACCGGTTGGCAAACCGCCCACTTTAGGAGAAAAGAAACAGGATATCCAACCGGACTCCCCGGAATCACGGGGTATTTTCGGACGAAAAGAAGATATAAAAAAGATCGGCAAAGCCCTGGGGCAATTCCCCATGGTGGGTATGTACGGCATGGCGGGGGTAGGCAAAAGCCAGATTGTCAAGGAGATCAAACGCCTGCCCCCATTCAAAGAGATGGAATATGTGCCCTGCTATATCAATAAATACATGGATATGCAAAGCCTCTTCCGTCAACTGGCCCGCGCATTGGGATGCAATGATGAAGAACCCAAAGCGGATTTTAAAGGTAGGGGTAACGATACATACGATTTCTCTACATTAAAAACCTGGGCGGAGTTCAGCAAGCCCGCTTTTATTCACTTGATCGACGCCCATTTCTTTTTCCAGGATTATAAACTAAAAACTCCCGGTATCAAAGAGTTCCTGGAAGCTATTGCCCGTTATTACCCCCGGCACCGGGTTATCCTGGAAAGCCGTATCACATTAAAAAAAGGGTTCTCATCCGCCGTGTGCGATACTTTTTATATTGGCGGTATCGACAGCCGAAGCATGGCGCTCTATTTTAAATACCCCTTTAAAGAAGATCCTTCCGCGGGTTGGAAATTAGAAGAGGAGCAGCAAGCTTTTCTTTTCAAAAAATTGGGCGCTCATAAAGATAGCGGCGGAGCCATGCCCCTGGCTATGATGCTGCTGGCCAATGTTGCCAAAGGTAGGAAATTACACCCGGTTCAAGTGCTAACCGGATACGAAGCGGAAAAAGAGTTCGTGGAGAAACTGGAAAACAGGTTGTTTATGGATCTTTACGATAATGTTTTAACCGAAGCGGAGCAGCACATGCTGCGCCTATGCGCCATCTATCGTGAAGGCATACCCAACCATCACGGGAACGCTTTAAATGGGGCGGTAGGAGCAGAGGGCATTTTCTGGAACTTAGCGCAGCGCTGCCTATTGGACAGGACCGCCAACGAAGACTGGTTTTTCCTGCACGCCATTATCGCTCAACTAACCCGTTACCGCATCGAAAAGAACAGCAGCTCGAAACAATACTGGGACGATCACGACACCATTGCCGATGCCTGGCTGGCGCAATTAAAACTCAGCAGTCACCCCAGTCTCCCCAATATCAAAACCGCCAATGAAGCCTTTCACCATTTAACCGAAAGCGAGAGTTATGACCGTTATTATGAATTATCCGATAAGTTGCTGGACAAAGAAGTGATTCCCCACCTGGAACAGCTTACCAGGCAACTCTCCGAAAATCATAGGTACAAAGAAGATCGGCAAGTGCTGGAATTGTTGGTAAGGTTAGAGCCGAAGGAGCCGAAGTATCACCGCTTTCTTGCCCAAATAATTGAAAAACTGGAAAGAAGAGGCAATGACGAAGCATTAAAGCACTATTGGCAAGCCTACAGGCTCAAACCGGGTTATCCTGAGCATTTAAATGTTTTAGGCCGCTGCTTGCTGGCGCGGGGGGAAGCGAAAGTATTTATCGAAGAAGTAGAAAAATTACACCCTGACATGTACAAAAAAGTAATGACCCACAATAATCTGGCCATTTATGCAAGATGCCTGGAAAAGAGCGGTGACCCGGAGGCCGCATCCCGGCTGCGACAAGAACAAATCCATAAAGAAGTTCGCCATCCTGCATTTTACAATGATGAGGCCAACTATCTGGCCGGCAAAGGCAGCTATGATAAGGCAATGGACATCATAAAAAAAGCGGAAAAAATAGGCATCGCAAATGAATTCATTCTATCGGTAAAAGCCACCATCCTAAAAAAGAGCGGTGACCCGGAGGCCGCATCACAATTGCGACAAGAACAAATCCATAAAGGCTCTCTCAATCCCGCATTTTACAATGATGAGGCCAACTATCTGGCTGGCAAAGGCAGATATAATGAGGCAATGGACATCATAAAAAAAGCGGAAGACAATAACTCTACCGATCAACATACATTAGCTATAAAAACCACCATCTTGGAAAAGAGCGGTGACCCGGAGGCCGCATCCCGGCTGCGACAAGAACAAATCCATAAAGAAGTTCGCCATCCCGCATTTTACAATGATGAAGCCAACTATCTGGCCGGCATAGGCCATTTTCCCGGGGCCTTAAAGATTCTCGATAAAGCCGAAGCATTAGGAATTGCAAATGAATACATACGCACCATGAGAGAGAAGATAGAAAGATTGAAGAGAGAAGGAGCGGGATAACGGGGTCAAGTCTTGTTTTGCAACATTTGGACGAGTGTGTGTTTAAAAAAAACCGCTGCAGGGGTTGCATTTGAAGCGATTAGAGGAAAAATATGCAGTACGTTTGGCAGCACAAAAGTTGGCCCGGTTTCCGCTGGTTTGACGGCCGCTTAATCGAAACTTTAAAAAATGTGCACGGTGCATGACTTTATGACTTTTTCGTTTTCATTTTCTCGTTTTTACGTTGATCCGATGAAAATGTTAATTATGGTTTTTTTCTTTCCAGGGGGTGGACAAATCTAAAATTATATTTTATAATTGTCCAATGATTAAAAGAAACCTTGAAGCGCAAATAAAAAAATATGCCAACGAGTACCCGGTTATTTCCATTGTGGGCCCGAGGCAAAGCGGTAAAACAACCCTGGTTCGTTATCTGTTCTCCGATTACAGCTATGTCTCCCTTGAAAATCTCGACAGCCGCGGCCTGGCCCAGGAAGACCCCAGGGGCTTTTTACAGGATTATCCACCCCCTGTGATTATCGATGAAATTCAACGGGCGCCCCATCTTTTTTCTTACTTACAAGAAAAAGTCGATTTAAATCCCGGTGCAGCGCAATATATTCTTACCGGTTCACAACAATTTCTTCTGATGGAAAGCGTTTCTCAATCATTGGCCGGAAGGGTGATTACCTTCAAACTTTACCCTTTTTCATACAGCGAGTTGCGTCAGCGACCGGAAGATACCGACCTGGATGGGATTTTTACCGTTAAAAAAGATGCGGTATGCCCTGACACCGGCATCGAGGATATTTTATTTACCGGTATGTACCCCAGGATCCACGACAGGAAACTATCTCCCAGGAAATGGTACGAAAATTACGTCATGACCTACATTGAAAGAGATATCAGGCAGTTGGTTAACGTGAGCAATCTTCGCACCTTTGAAAATTTCCTGAAGGTTATTGCCTCGCAGTCCGGGCAATTAATTAATTATGCTTCCGTATCCAGCCTTATCGGCGTTTCTCTGCCCACGGTTAAAAATTGGCTGTCACTGCTGGAGACCAGTGGAATTATATTTATTTTATCACCGCATCACCGGAGTTTCTCGAAACGGGTCGTAAAAACCCCCAAGCTTTTCTTTATCGATACCGGGCTGCTGTGTTCCTTATTATCTATCCGCAGCAGCAGTGATCTCAAATTTCATCCTTTATTGGGAAATATCTTTGAAACTTTCGTCATTAGTGAATTTTATAAGCGTATCTGTCATATTGCCGAAATCCCCCCTCTCTATTTTTGGAGAGATAAGACCGGAAATGAAATCGATTTACTGGTTGATTTCGGTCAACGGTTGTACCCGGTTGAAATAAAAACTTCCCGTACCTATTCCACTTCATTCAAAGATAATATAAACCGGTGGTTCGGATTGAGGGGTAATACCCAAACAGGAGGTCTTATTATTTTCAATGGCGAAAACATAAGGGCCAGTCAGTCAAGCATCCCGGCAGTGCCGTGGTGGGTATTATAAGAAAAAAAACCGGTTTTTTTCTTCTTAGGGACGGGGAATTTTGCCGCCAAATTTGCACGTTTGCACCCACTGCCCCCTTTTTTTTCGGAATATCTGCGCGCCAATGAAGAATTCCGGGAAATAGCTGATTTTTTCAACCAGGTTCACTATTTTCATATTGTGCCGCAGTTGCTCAAGCATCCGGGATTATTTTTTAACTCCGGGGTTACCAAAGATGAGGATTTTTTCGGTTTTCATTTCTTAAAGAAAATTATCGAAACTCCCCAGAAAACGCGGGATTCCAGGTTGAAAAAGATAGAAAAGGCGCTGCAAATAGCAGTACCTCAATTAAAAGAATTGACTATTTCCAGGGATGATAGAGGGGTGCCACATCTGGAAGGGTTGTACGAACATTGGCGGTATAGAGGAGCCAGGCAGCGGGAGGATCAATTCTCCGACGGCACTTTGAGATTGATCGGTTTTTTATGGTCGCTCTTAGAGACCAATTCCATGCTGCTCTTAGAAGAACCGGAACTTTCGCTGAATTCTTCTATTGTTAGCAAAATACCGGCCATGATTTATAACATCACAAAGAACAAGAAAAAAAAGCAGCAGGTAATAATCAGTTCTCACAGCCCCGATTTATTGTCGGATGAAGGGATAGGAGGCGAAGAGGTGCTGCTTATGATTCCATCGAGAGAAGGTACGAAGATAGAGGTAGCCTCCGCGGACCAGGAAATCCGGCTTCTTTTAGAAGGCGGTTTAAGCGCAGCCGAAGCAATCATACCATATAGGCGGTTCTGTGAGGGGAGGAGAGTAATCATGCATGGCATACGCATACTTAGGCACATAAAGGGAAACCTGGAAAC
>JAGLSW010000835.1 GCA_023135565.1 Candidatus Aminicenantota bacterium
TTCATAGGTTGCGGATGCCATCCGCTCTGTAATCACAGCTATATAATCGATTAAACCATCCCCTTTCGGCCTGATGACCGCCTCATGCAGGTTGTTGACTACCTTGAAATTCTTCTTATTGTATACCACTCTCTTGATGAGTCCGTTTCCCGAAAAGGTAATCCTGATACTGCTTTTGTACCTTACGGCGATTTCGTGGATCACGTCTTCGCCCGTTCCGAGAAACGTGCATACCATGTCTGCATTCAAGGTCAAAACAGGCAGCAGCATTAGCAGGATGATAATCCCCTGCCGTTTCAACCTGCGCTTTGTAAAACATTTACCGGTTTGTTTTTTCATTTCTTTTTACTCTTCGCCCCGGTAATGTAAATTTTGGGATAGAATAGTTCTTCGCTGTCTACTATTTTCACGGTGAAAATATACATCCTACCGCTTTCGGTAAGGATAGCCAGCGTGGTTCTAACCGCCTCTTCATTTTTCGGCCTGATCCAGATAAATGGGCCGTCTGTGTCGATTTCCCAATCGTCGTTTTCAAGCATGATGATTTTCTTGATCTGCTCTTCCCTGTTTACCTCGATAAAAGTATAAAAATCGGGGTGACAGTTCAAGGTGTGCACCTGGTCTTTTCCCTGTCCTGCCAGATCGAGCGCCAGGGTGCTCTTTGCATTAAGAAACGCATTCACACTAAAAACGATAATTAATAGAAACAAAATTATTCTTCTCATTTTTATTTTTCCTCCTCTTTATGGATTTTTATTATATCTTTTGTCTTATCTATCTTGACTCCATGCTGTTTTGATAGATGGTAAATTTTCCAACCCGAAAGCATTGCTACCGGGGTGCCTACCAAGTTTAGAAAATTGATCTTCCCGTACATGAACACTACCAACGAGATAACTCCGCTGAAAAAAAACAAAATGTTCAAAAACAGGAAAAACGCTTTATGCTCGATGTCTTTTAGCCCGTACCTGCGCAGGATAAAATTATCTATTTTGCCGTAGTCGATTTTGATCTCGACAGGTTTGGGCTTTTCGGTTTTTTCTTTTCTTCTCTTAAAAAATCCCATTTTTTTTCACCTCCCGGCTTCCCGGTGAAACGAAATCGCTCCTTTGAATACCCCGGTGCCGGTATTTCTGAGCTTTGCCCGTCTCTAACATCCTGACTATCAATTCTACGTGTTCGGGTACCCTGATGTCGGAGCGGCGGTTTTTTAATATAGTTACTTTTGTACTGTTTGCTTTTTTTCTTTTCATTTATTTTTCTCTCCAAAAAGCGGGGATTTCATCATCGCTTATAAATAACCGCTCGTTTAAAAAGGCCGGTCTTTTCCTGACCTCGAATTTGCCGGTTATGAACGCATCTTTCATAATTTTATCCGGGACAAATTCATAAAGCCTGTTGAACCGACTGGCCTTGTCTTTGACTACCTCTAATATATCGGTTATTCTTTTTTTTCTATCGCCCAGGGTTTTGACGTGGATGATTATATCTATATTTTCCCTGAGAAGCTGCCGGATGGCCTCTTCCCGCATGGTGGAAAAACTCTTCATCAAGGCTTCCATGCGGGACAGCGTCGATTCGGCGCTCCCGGCATGAATGGTACCCATGCCGCCGGTGCCGGT
>JAGLSW010000836.1 GCA_023135565.1 Candidatus Aminicenantota bacterium
AAACTTTTTCAAAAGTTTGGCCCCCGGCAGGGCCGCCGGAGGCAAGTCTGTTTTAGTTTTTTCCAGAACTGAATAGTTACTGATTTAGACCTCTCGATATTGACGTGTCAATAAATCACCCGTTACTTTCTTCCCGGATATTTATCGATTAAAAATCCCTTTCCTATCTCTCCACTTTATCCGGGTATCATCGACTCCCCTTTAACTTCCCCACGGGGGCGAGCGGAGCGGGGGGCAGCCCTGCGGGGCCGTCCCTCACCAGCTCACCACTCCGTAAAATTATGGCTATTTCAAACCTTTGAAAGTCAATTCTTTCAGATCGGGCAGGGCATAAATCTTCGTTTTGCCGTCTTCTTTGAAAAACAACGCGTTACCGGTAGAAAATAACCTGACGGGTTTCGTACCGGAGAATTCTTTCAGTAACTCAAACTTCCCTGCTTTTACGCGCGAAATACGCTTCGTATAGGTGTAATCTTTCGCATCGGGAGCCGATTCGAGATAATAATATTTGTCAGGGTAGAAGTACCTGACATAGCCGGTTTTATCCCGCAGCCAGGTTAGCTCGAATGTTTCCAGGTCTAAACAAAAAATCTTCCCGTTCGTGCCGGGGGGATGTCCATATATTTCCGTTACCGGGTTGTTTTCAAAATGACGGTTAAAATAGCCGGTATAAAAAGAGATCCGGGTGCTTACCGGCACCCTGTTGATAACCTCGACTCCTGCCGCGGTTATCTCAGCGGCCAGGATTTCCTCTTTTTCCTGGGTAATCAGCATCCGGTTGACATAAACAGCCAGCGCCCGGCTCGAACAAAGTTTTTCAACCCGGCCATCTTCCCATACCCGGGAAACCGAATATTTGCCTACTTTTCCGTTATTCACCAGCCAGAACCGCTGGCCGTCCAGTTCATCGGCTCCTATTATCCAGGGGCTGTAAAAGCTGCCACCCGGCACGCTCGGCAGTTTAATATGGTTAACGGCTTTTGTTTTTAGGTTAATTAAAACCAGTTCAGGGAGTTTATCCACTGTGGTTTCCGTAAGAGCCAGGGTGTCTTTATACCTGCCGGTGGAAAATCTAAACCGCCCCCGGGTTTTGTACAGGGTTTCGACCTTGTGATTTTTTTTGTTCAAGCTTATGATGCTCTTGTAGTCGCGGAAAGACCTGAGATACAGGTTATCTCCGTGCTCGATAAGCACATAGCCGGAGGCGTTTTTTACTTTGGTTACCTTTTCACCGTCGTAAATCTTGACATCGTTGTTGAAGTACCCCGAGTCCACCAACAGGTTCTCTTTGGTGAGGTGATAACTCGGATAATGACCTTCGCTTACCGAGTAAATATAGAAAATAGATACCGATAAGCCGACCACAAACAAGGGGATAAAAAGCCTCAGGTGACCGCGGTTGAAACCTTTGCCGCCGCGCACGTCGAACCGTTTAAAGGCAAAGATAAAGGAGATAAGCAGGGGCAGCAGCAGGCTGAACACACCGAGCAAAACCGGTTTGATATGGGAGTATTCGAGGTAAACTTTGAAGATATCGATTGTGGCGCGATAGAATAGGAAATAGAACACAGCCGAATGGAGCACGAAGACAAACAACGCCACCACAGCCGCGATGATGAAATTTTGGTTCGATGCCGAAAAAGAAACTCCCACGAAAAACAGCCCGAACACAAAGTACAGCAGCAGTGCCGTAGGCAGCGAATAGAGCAGCGGTTCTCCGCTGAGAGACCCGGTAAAAACCTGGAGCAGCAGCAAATATAACCCCGAAAAAACAAGCAGCACCGCCAGCCGGGGCAGAATCTTAATGGCCAGCAGCTTCCAGCGCGACAGCGGCAGGGTCAATAGATACTCGATTCCGTCTTGTTTCCTTTCCATCGCAAGAAGCGAAATTCCCATTAGTAACGCAATTACGATCAAGCCTACCTGGAAAACCGGGCACAGCAGTTCAAAGTAAGAAACCGGTGAACGCATGAACCTGGTTACGATCATCAATAACACAGGTAGACAGGCCGTTAACACAACAAAATAGAGGGATTGTTTTAAAATCCCGTTAAATTCTTTTTTTAGCATAGTAGCCTCCTATAAAAGATTTAATTATTTCCGATAATTCCACATCCTGGAATTTATAGTTCGTTTGGGTGGTGAATTCCTCTTTGAAAGGATATATGAAATAATCCTGCAGAAGGGGAGACCGGGTCTGGAAAATAACCGGCAGCTCTTCTAATAGTTTTTTCTCTTTATCTCCGGGGCTGTCGAGCCTGACCTTTTTGATTTTCTCGTGCAGCACGTCGCAGTTCTCGTCGAAAATAAAGCGTCCGTTTTCCATGACCATCACCCGTTCAGGCAGCCGGCCTACTTCCGAGAAGGTATGGTTTACCATAATCACCGTGGTATTCAACTCGTCTATCAGGTCGATCAGGGCGTCTAAAAACAAATCCCGCAGGTAGGGATCGATGGCATGAACGATCTCATCTAAAAGCAGGATTTCCGGTTTTTGCGACAGCAGCAGGGAGAGGTGGTAAATGGCCCGTTCACCTTTCGACAGGTCCCTGATTTTTTGATTTCGGTCGATGTTCAATTCATCGAGCAGCGAATCATCGCAAGACTCCAGACCGAAAACCCGGCAGTGGAAAGCGATCCCCTGATCCAGGGTATAATCCTGGAAAAGGCTCATTTTGTCGGAGATAAAAGCGATTTTGCGGCGCGAGATAGATTCGTCTATGTGCACGTCGCCGCTGTCGGGGAAAAGCACCCCGGCCATGATTCTCAGCAGGCTGCTTTTGCCTGTGCCGTTATTCCCGGCAATGAGTACGGTTTCACCTTTTTTGAAAGTAACATTAATATTATCCAGCACTTTTTTCTGTTCAAAAGCGAGGCTGAGTCCTTTGACTTCGATTATTGTATTATCGTTATTCATTGTTCAATAACCTCCTCATTAAATTTTCGATATCTTCTTTGCTAAATCCTATAGAAAAGGCTTTTTTCAAGAGTTCTTTTAATTCGTCCTCGATGATGGACACTTTGATTTTGTCTAATTTTTGTTTTTGGCTTTTGACTAAGTAGCCGCTGCCTCGTTTTCCCTGGATAAAACCTTCGTCTTCAAGATTGTAGTACACTTTTGCCACCGTATTGGGATTCAGCCTTAATATTTTAGCCAGTCCGCGGATGGGGGGCAGTTTATCCCCCTCCTTGAGTCTCCCGGAGAGAATATCAATGATTATGAATTGTTTCACCTGCTGGTAAACCGGCAGCGGCGATGCTTCATCGATCTTAAACCTGGTCATTTACAACCTCCTGTTTTTAATTGTACGGTTATTATAATACAATTTTCCGGTTTTGTCAACTAAAAAATTTTTTTTATGCCGGCTAAGCCGGGAAACCGGGTTCTTAGTGTTGAATAAAAAGATAAAGAGTGCTAAAATAGATTTTGTTAATAAGCAGCAAACCAGGAACTTTTATGAAAGAAAAAGAAATGACGGAAGCGACACATCATCAATGCAAACAGTGCGAGTTTTACACGAAAATAAAATACACCCTGGACGTCTTGGACGATAGGGTAAAATCTATTAAACCGCCTCCAGGCGAAGTCCCCAGGCTTAAGGACATCGAAATTTCCGGTATGTCGCTGGCTAAAGAAGGCGTTACCGGCGGCGACCACATCATCTATATCGACTTCAATAAACGTTACGATCTCAATGCCAGGAAAAAAAAGATCGAAGAGAAATGGCAGAAAGAGATGAAAGACTTTTCGCCGCAGGAGCAGCTCGATAACCCCTACATCCAAAAAAAGAAAAAGGAAAAAGACGAAAAAATGGCCGGCTTAAAAAAAAACAGGACCAGGGCCGGAGTGCTTGTAGCCGATGTGAAAGGTCATGACGAGAGCGGTTCTTTTATAGTCGGAATGCTGCACCAATCTTTCCTTACCGGCGCCCTGTATGAGATGAAGACTTACGGCAAAATAACGACAAATCTTTTTGAAAAAATCAACACCCGGTTTTACAACTCTTCCAGTGTAGATGATTTTTTTACTATGATCTACGGTGAAATATCCGAAAACGGCAAATTCCTTTTTATATCGGCCGGTCATCCGCCGCCGCTGGTTTTTTCCAATGAGGGTGACCATTTTTTGGATGTCCCGGAGGATAAGATATTCAATTATCCCCCTATCGGTGTTATGCCGTCGCGGAAAGACATCGACGCCACCTTGAATAAGAGTGTGTTCGGTTATAAGCAGGCGTACAAGATCAGCAAACTCGATTTAATGGGCAGCGGAGACATTTTATTGTTGTACACGGACGGTCTATCCGAATTAGAGAACAGCGAAGGCGAGAGATTGTTTCCGCATCATCTCGAGAAAGTGCTCAAGGAGAACAAAGCGCTTTCCGCGAAGGAGATTTGTTCAGCCGTCAAAAAGGCGATCGATGATTTCTGCAAAGAGCCTGATGATGATATCACCTATGTGATTATTAAAAAAAACTAATTCCCGCGCCACGGCCTTGCCTCCGGCGGCCCTGCCGG
>JAGLSW010000837.1 GCA_023135565.1 Candidatus Aminicenantota bacterium
CAACAGCATTGCAGGGCCGCCGGGGGCAGGATAATGATTTTTTATCAGGGTTGTGCGATAGTTAAAGCTGTTTTGATGCCGTCCGCCGCGGAGCTAACGATACCCCCGGCCCAACCGCCGCCTTCGCCGCAAATGTAAAGATTTTTCACACCTGCGCTCCGGCCTCCTTTTTCCCGCAGTGCCTGGACAGGGGCGGATGTTTTACTCTCTAAACCCAACATAATACCTTTCTCAAAACCTTTCATTTTTTTGCAAAAATGCTGCATCCCGGCCCGCAGGGAAGTGCAGACCGGCTCCGGGAAAAGGTCTCTAAAATCCGCCGGGAAAAGGGGGAAGGGGTAACTGGACCCGCTGAGCGAAGCAGAAATCCTTCCGCCCAAGAAATCCTCAATCTTACAGGCCGGAGCCGCATAAGAACCGGGAAGAGCGAAAAAATTCTTTTCCAGTTTTTCCAACCACTCTAAGGCATTTAGGGGATCGACTTCTTTTTTTAGTAAGTGATTAAGGTTGATCCCGGCCACTATCGCCGCATTGGCAAAAGGCAGGTTCCTGGCGTAATTGCTTTTGCCGTTCACGATGTTCAGCCCTTTGTAAGGAGCCGCAGGCACCACCTTGCCGCCCGGGCACATGCAGAAAGAATATACCGGCATATAGGCGTTATCTTTGAAAGTCAGCCGGTATTCCGCCGCCTTGACCCCCGGTAAAGCTGAGCAGCCCCACTGGCCTAAGTTGACCAGTTCCTGGGGATGTTCCACCCGGCAGCCGATAGCAAAAGGTTTCACCCGGAAAGGAACGCCCTTCCCCATAAGCAGGCGATAGGTTTCATAAGCGGAATGACCGGCGGCAAAAACAAAATAGTCCGCTTCGATTTTGCCGCTGCCGGTTTCTACAGCCTCGACAATTCCGTTTTTCAGGTAGATGTCCCGCACTTTGGTGTTGAAGAGGAAAACGCCGCCGCGGCGCAGGTATTCCCGGCCCAGGTTAGCGACTATTTTCACTAAGTTATCGCTGCCAAGGTGAGGGTGGGCAAGATAAGCGATCTCTTCCGGGGCGCCTGCTTCGATATAAGATTGGAAGATAAAATTTCGTTCTTTAGAGATGGACTTCGTCCTGGAGGTCAGCTTGCCGTCGGAAAAAGTACCCGCCCCCCCCTCGCCGAAAGCATAATTATCGTTTTCGTCTAATTGCCCGGTGCGTTCAAAGGTGGAAACGCGATTTAGTCTTGCCGCCGCCCGGCTGCCCTGTTCTATAATCGTCACCTTGAACCCGGCCAGCACAAGAACGTAAGCGCAGAAAAAACCGGCCGGCCCGCTGCCCACCAGCAGCACTTTTTTATCCCGTTTTTTGAAAGGTATTTCCAGACCCGGCTGCGGTTTTCGACCCGGGCCGCGCAGGGCCGGGGAAGAAACACCTACGCGAATAAGCCAGTGGATATTCTCTTTTTTCCTGGCGTCTAAACTTTGTTTTTCTATGGTATAAGAAAATTCAACGGTTTTTAGTTTTTTTTTTATTCGCTGTTCTAATTCCTGCCGGTCAAAACCGGTGGGTAATTTTAGTTCTAAGATTTTAAAACCCATAGCAGCCCTTGCCTCCGGCGGCCCCACGTGCGTGGCAGGGGCAGCGTGTGAGCGCTTTTGCTTCTAAATCATAAGAAGTTTTGATCAAACTTTTTCAAAAG
>JAGLSW010000838.1 GCA_023135565.1 Candidatus Aminicenantota bacterium
GAAAAGCACGGCACCGGGTGATTTTTTCTTCTTTAGCTGCATTATCCTCTAAAACCTCCCCTATCTCCAACGCCTGGAAAGCTGTGTTCATGGCTTCGGTTTGCTTCTCTGCTATCCGGGCAGAGAGTTTTTTTATGTCGTCTGAATCTTTTATCCCTTTTGCTTTACTTAAAAACTCGCCTGCTTTATCGTACTCACCAGTACTTATATATTCCTTTACTGATTCGATATACCCGGTATATTGGCGTTCCCTATAATCTCTATAATAATCAACAGACACAAAAATAATAACTATTGCGGCAATAACCCCGGATAGAGATAATGATAGTTTGGAATATCTTTTAGAAAAATCTTTCATTCGACTGAATCGGTTTGCCCATATTTCTGCTTTTTCCTTCCTGACCTCTGTTTTTTTCTTGTCCTTTTCTTCCTTCCGTTTTCGTTCTTCTTCTTTTTTCTTAGCTGCCTCTTTTCGCAGCCGATTTTTTTTCCTTTTCTTCACCTCCGCAACATCCTTTTTTTTTTGAGATTTTTCAGCTACTTCTCTCTTTCTTTCCTCTGTTTTTTCCCGTTTTTGTTCCTCCTCCTTTTTTCGCTCTTTATATTTATTCTCTATTTTTTTAATATCATCCAAAAATTCCTTCGCACTTTGATACCTATCCTTTGGATTTTTAGCCATTGCTCTTTCTAATACTTTTTGAAGGCCCGGAGGAGGCTTAGGGGTAGCATCACCAATATTGGGTATATTATTCTTACCGATTCCCACATTTCCTGCCTTCCCAAAAGGGAGTTTTCCTGTTATCATTTCATATAACAAAACTCCTGAAGAGTAAATATCTGTTGTCTTTGTGACACTAGATAGGTCGTTGAATTGCTCGGGGGACATATATGGGTTAGTTCCCAATGACATTCCGGTTTTCGTCAGATCCATTTGACCAAACGAATCCTTGGCCAATCCGAAGTCTATCAGTACAGCTTCTTCGGTATCTTTCCTTAACATTACGTTACTGGATTTTATATCTCTATGTATGATTCCTGCCCCATGTGTCTTATCAAGCGCAGAAAGTATATTCCTAATGATTCGGAATACGCTATCAATATCAAGCTTTTTCATTTTTTTCTTTAAGGGGGTACCATCAATAAACTCCATTATTAAATAAACAACTTCAAGGTCCTCTTCTTCATCAAAAACAGATTCAACATCATTTATTTTAACTACATTCTTATGATTTATTTTACTACACACCTGCGCTTCATTTATGAATCTACCTATTATATTGGAATAATTGTTCTTCTTGACTTTTTTATCATCTTCACTTTCATCATCAATCTCCTTCCATAAACGGTCACGATCCATTATTTTTAAAGCGAATTCTGTACCCAAAATTTTATGCTTAATTTTAAAGACGTTTGCATATCCCCCGCCTCCTAATTTTTTTGTTACATCGAATCTTTCTCCAATTTTAGATTTAACAAGCTTTAGATTGAGATCCTGCTCCCATCGTTTAGTTTTCATAATCTCTTAACTTAGCTTCCATGGGATAAAGAAGTATACTTTATTGTCTTCAATTCCAGAAGCATCTCCTTCGCATTTTGATATCTTTTCTCTATCTTTTTTGCCATTGCTTTTTTTATTATTTTCCCCATTCCATTGGGCAAATTTGGCTGCTCCTTCATAATATCCGGAACAGGTTCATATAGATGAGACTGAATTATGTCGATCTCCTTATCACCCCTGAAAGGTGCTTTACCTGTCAACATCTCAAATAACATGACACCCATAGCATATATATCTGTGGCAATACTCAACTTGCTGTTGTCATCGAAATGTTCCGGTGCCATATATAGGAGGGTTCCTACTGCCGCACCTGTAGTCGTTAATGTAAAATCATCTATGACATTTTTTGCAAGTCCGAAATCAATCAATACCGATTTTCCTTTCCCCTTGTCCTCAATTATAATGTTTTCAGGTTTTAGATCACGATGAATAGTGCTCGTCTTTTGTATGTAAACCAATGCCTTCAATATTTCTGTCGAGATTTGCATGATCCTGCTATATCCGATGGATTCTTGCTCTCTCAATATATCTCGCAACTGGACTCCATTAATATATTCCATTACCAGGTACGGTATTGTAATACCTACATTTTTATCTTCAATTAGCCCGTAATTGTCTATTTTTACTATATTAGGATGATTAAACTGAGTATATAACTCCGCTTCTCTCAAGAACCTCATTTTTATTTTATCAAATTTTTTGAAGACAACATCTTCACTTTCTTCCTTTTCAAGCATATTAAGGATATGATTCGAATTCATTACCTTTAATGCCCTTTGTGTCTCGGAATTTTTCCCCTTCACCAGGAATACATCTGAAAATCCACCACTTCCAAGATAATCATTATATTCATACCTGTCCAGCAATTCTTCTGGAATTTTTTTTAATGCTTCATCTTTTTTCATCTTTAATCTCCAAATAGAGTATCAAATGTGATGACCTCGTAAAAGTTTTTTTTGAGCAAGACCCGATCCTGAAAATTCTTTGTTATCAGCAGGTTTCATTTTCAGAATCCTCTATCTTAGACTTTTTACGTTATCATCAGATATAATTCTATAACAATACCTTAAAATAATCAAGGGATACGATGTTTTTTTTTAACGGATGTTTTCCCCTATTTGACGCGAAGATCGTGTCGTCGCCGTCTTTTCCGGCTATTTTTTGTTTTTGGCTTTTTCTACTTAATTTTTATCTAAAACCATACACCCAATGCATATTAATGCCATAAATTATTCATAAATGCAATAAAAAAAATGATTTTTTTTATTCCCTGTGTCAACGAAAATCGACTGTTTTTCCTCGAAATCCTTATTTATCAAGAGTTTTGGGTTTTTCCCCGGGAAACATCCGTTACAAACGAAAAAAAGGCTTGCGAAAAATATTCTGCCGGAAAGGGAAAGTGGCAAAATTTCACGACAAGATTCCCTAAACGCTCCCCCACGCATGTGGAGCTGCCGGTTCTTATGCCTCCAGCTTAGATAACCATTCACCGGCACGGACCAGGTTGATACCTTTCATATGCTGGGAATGCCTTAGATTGTGAATGATTTGAAATGCTTCCGCTCCGGGAAATTTTTCCGAAAAGGTTAATAAAGACCTGGATAGCTTGCTGTCCGACAACTTAACTTCCACCATTTGCGTAATTTCATTGTCTATGGCAATTACAAAATCCACCTCTTTTCCATCTTTTGTTTTTATATAATTAAGCGAAACCTTCTTCCCCTTAACATCTTTAAGATACTCCACGTGCTTCAATAGACAAACGGCAGTGGTGTTTTCCAGGCGAACCCCATCGCCCCCTTCGACAAGCCCGGTGTCGTAAAAATATAGCTTCGGCTCCCGGAGAATCGAACGCGCCAATCTCTTATGATAGGGCCTTAAAAGAAATATAACATGAAGACTCTCAAGTATTTCTACGTATCTTTTGACAGTGTTGGGAGAGACCTGTATGTCACCGGCCAAACCACTGTAAGAAAGAGGAGATGCGATACGTTCCCGGAGTAATTCCAATAATAATTTCATGTTATTTATTTCATTCAATCTCCCAAATTCCAGGATGTCTTCTCGAATTAAATCGGTATAGTACTGGTTTCTCCACCTCGCCGCTTCCTCTTTCGATTCCGAAAGAAAGGGTTCCGGGAATCCTCCCAGGGCATTCAACCTCTCGACGGCTTCATAAGACCGGCAGATACCTGTCTCCACCAATTCCTTTACCGAAATAGGGTTTAATCTCAAATGAAAATATCGCCCTGCCAGAGATTCACCTGTTTGACGAAAAGTATCCAGTCTCGAACTGCCGGTTACCAGGATTGCCTGGTTTTCATGTCGCCCGTCGTACACGCCTTTTAGAAACATTTTCCAATCCTTCATCTTGTGGATTTCATCAAATATGAGAAGGTCGGTATCGAGTTTCCATGACATTTGCTGAATGATTTTTCTGTCGTCACGATTATCATAATTTAAATACTGGGGATTTTTAAATTCCTTCATCACCTCTTTTGCCAGGTAGGTCTTTCCCACTTGCCTGGGACCGGTGATAAAAACCATTTTCTTCTTTAAATCTTTTAGTA
>JAGLSW010000839.1 GCA_023135565.1 Candidatus Aminicenantota bacterium
GCAGGGCCGCCGGAGGCAAAGTAATTTCATGGTAGGCTGGTAAAAGTCCCCCTCGAACGGGTTGATGCCCCGGTTTTTTCTTGAAACCGGGTAGTTCCACAATTAGAAGTTGAATTTTTATCCTATTTATGTTATATAATGATTAAGAGGTTGAGCCATACTATGGATAACAAAACTGTTTACTTTGAAACTTCGATCGTGTCGTATTTGACTGCCCGCCCTTCCGAAAACCTTATAGCTGCCGCATGGCAAAAAACAGCGGGATGGGGGTATTACAATGAATGATGAAATCATCAGGGAACTCTGGGAAATTAAAGACGGCATCGCACGGGAATTCGGTTACGACGTCGATGCTCTCGCAGAGCACTTTAAATCCCAAAAAAGACCTGGAAACCGGGAGATTGTGGACTTAAGCGTCAAAAAGGAAAAACTTGCAAAAGCTGCTTCTTCCAGTACTTCTTAGACACAATTAACAAATGATGATATAATATAATTTTAAAAGTGAAAAACATGTGTGCACAGGATAGGATAAAAAAAATACCTGAGAGTCATCGCAAAGACCTCCGCACGGCAGTCGAAATCTTAAAAAAAGAAGGCTGTAAAGAGATCTATTTATTCGGCTCCCTGGTGCATGGTGATTTCTCAGACACATCCGATATCGATCTGGCTGTAAAGGGGTTGGAAAAGAGATATTATTTTAAAATTTTAGGGAAATTAATGATGGCGCTCGACCATTCAGTGGATTTGATAAACCTGGAAAAGAGGGACAGGTTTTCGGCTCTGCTGATGAAGAAGGGGGATTTGCTTCGTGTTGCCTGAAAAGGGGACAACACGATAAAATCCCTTCACGCCCCCTGCACCGCGAAACTTCCACAAAACTTTTGCTTAGCGGGGATTCAAGCCTATTTTTTTGTGCTTTTATCCTGTCCAGAAGCGTGATTTCGTGGTTTTGATAGGATTTTCAGCTTATCCTAACCTGTACTGCCTCCACTTTTCGGCAAATCCCGTCAACTTGTCGTCCACTAACCGGTTCACCGTGCCTTCAGTATAAACGCCGTCCTCCCGCTCCCCGGCTTCTACACCGGTAAGCAGCTCGATGCCCTGATCTATGGCCTCGATAGGATATATGCGGAATTTCCCGTCTTTTACCGCTTGCACCACTTCCTCTTTTAACATCAGGTCGTCTACATTCTGGTGCGGGATCATCACCCCCTGCGTACCGTTCAACCCTTTTATCCGGCAAACTTCAAAAAATCCTTCGATCTTCTGGTTGACGCCGCCGATGGGCTGGATTTCACCTTTCTGGTTCACCGAGCCGGTGATGGCGATATCCTGGCGCAAAGGCAGACCCGATAACGCAGATAACAGCGCGTATATCTCGGTAGATGAGGCGGAATCCCCGTCCACACCGCCGTAAGATTGTTCGAAACAAAGACTGGCGCTAATAGCCAGGGGCTTGTCCTGGGCAAACTTAGAACGCAAATAACCGGACAAAATCAATACTCCTTTATTGTGAAAAGGGCCGCTCAACTGCGCTTCCCGTTCGATATTGATGATGCCCGAATCACCTAAGGCCACGTTGGCGGTAATACGGGCCGGCTTGCCGAAAGAATAATCACCCATGTCATAAACAGAAAGTCCGTTCACCTGACCAACTACACTACCTTCGGTGTCGATCATAATATCACCTTCTGCGATCATTTCGCGGGTTTTTTCTTCAAATAACGCGGAACGGTCGTTTTTCTCTTCGATGGCATGGTGGATATATTTACCGGTGATGGTTTTCTTTTTGTCCCGGCGGGCCCAATAATTTGCTTCACGCAGTAAGTCCGCTACCAAATTAAACTGGGTGGAAAGCTTTTTCTGCTTGCCGGCCATACGTACGCCGTGTTCCAATACGGCTGCCATGGCTGTTTTGTCTAAGGCCAGCAGTTCTTCGTCGGTAACCACGCGCTTGATAAAGTTGGCATAGTCTAAGATGGCTTCCTTGTTGATGTCCATGGAGGAATCGAAATCGGCCCGCAGTTTGAATATTTTCTTGAAATCCGGGTCCTGGTTGTAAAGCATGTGATAGATAGAAGGATCGCCTACGATGGCTACTTTCACGTCGCAGTCGATGGGCCGCGGTTTCATGGCGGAAATAGAAACCATATAAACCGGGGCATAAACCTGTATCTCTACCTGCCGGTTCTTCAAGGTGCGCTTAAAGGCCGGCCATACGCCCGGTTCTATCAGCATATCCAAAGCTTCCACGATGAGGAATCCACCGTCGGCTTTTAAAAAAGAACCGGCTTTTATCCTGGAAAAATCGGTACTGGCGCCCCCGGCCCGCTCCAACGTCACTTCGACGGTGCCGAAGAGGTTGGAATAAGAAGGAGATGTTTCGAAAATTACCGGCGCTTCTTTTGCTTCGTGGTTATCCACTAAGAGGTTAACGCTGTATTCGAGAAAAGGGTCTCCCGGTTCTTCGTTTTTGTCTTTCTTCCCGCTTTTTTTGGGTTCCCCGGATTCCATGAATCTGCCCGGCGTTTCCTCGATGCTCTCTTTCACCTCGCCTAAGTATTCGTCGAGTTCTTTGCACTTGTAACGGCCTTTTATTTCATTCACCTGCTCTTCGATCAGCGGGTTCAACATCTCCCGGTCCAGTTTTTTGAGTTCTTCAGCCAGGGTTTTGTCCATTTCCTTGATTTCCTTGAAGATGTCTTCCATACTGTCGGTTAATTCGGTGTGGATTTTTTCTAATTTCTCTATCTCTTCTTTGGAGAGTTTGCCTTCCTGCTCGAGATCTCTTATACGTTCGGCATTGGCCGCTTTCCCTTCGATTAGCGGCAGCACCACAGGCCGCACCACAGTGCCTACCTGCATTTGCAGAAGGGTGAAATCCTTTTTACCGACTTCTTCTTCAAATTTCTTGATCACTTCTTTTTGTTTATCGCGGACAGCTTCGATTTTTGCTTTGCGCTGCTCCTCGTAAGCTTCGCTTTTGAAAACTTCGGGGATATTTTTTAAAAGATAATCGAGAAAAGCCTGCATATCTTTTTTAAAGCGCCTGCCGTCCCCGGCTTTCAGGCGAATTAAACACGGTTGATCCGGGTCTTTAAAATTGTTTACGAAAATTTTGTCGTCGGGGATGCGTTTGTAACGGGCTGTTTCTTTCAGCAGGCACTTGATCGCGGTTTTTCTGCCGGTGCCTGAAAGGCCGTTGGCAAACAAGTTGTAACCCCGGCTGTCGATATCCAATCCTAAACGCAGCGCATTCACTGCTCGTCTTTGCCCGATAATGTCCGCGCAAACCTGTAAGTCATCGGTGGAATCGATGCCCAGGTTTTTCGTGTCGCACTGCCAGCGCAGTTGTTCCATCGGCACTTCTTTGAATTTTCCTGTTTTTTTCTTCATTATTCCTCGTTTTTTCTTTTTCGCTTTTCACTTTTTTAATCGAAAATTTTTAATATATGTATTGTAAAACTTATTAGCAAAAAAATCAACCCCGTTTTTTTATTACTTCGCGTGTTCTGCTTTGACCGGGTTGGTTAAGCTGCCGATTTTTTCGATAGTGATGGTGACTTCGTCGCCGGGCCGGAGTTGTACTTAGACACTTCCGGGGGCAGCATCAACATCAAAAAAATAGATTAGCTGTCTGCACACCCCTACGCATGGGCAGGGAATTAAGCTTTTCTCTGCTCTCTTAAATAGGCCAGCCAATCGTCGATCCCGGCGCCTGTTTTCACCGAGGTTTCAAATATTTTCACCTTCGGGTTGTGAACCAGGCAGTCGGCTTTGACCCGCTCTATATCATAATCTAAGTACTCCAGCAGGTCGATCTTGTTAATGAGCGCCACCCGGGCGCGCAGGAAAAGAGCCGGGTACTTCCTCACCTTTTCGTCGCCTTCAGGAATACTCAAAACCGCGATCTTTAAGTTTTCTCCCAGGTCGTAAGTGGAAGGGCATACCAGGTTGCCCACGTTCTCGATGAACAGGTAGTCGATGGCTTTTAGGTCGATCTCTGCGATTTTTTGCCGGATCATCTGTGCGCTCAGGTGGCAGCCGCCGCCGGTTTCGATGGCATAGGCGCTGCTGTGACCCGACTGGATAATGCGGTCGGAGTCGAGCGCTGTTTTCACATCTCCCACGATTACGGCAAATTTTTCATCGAAATGATTGGCTGTATACTCCAGTATAGAAGTTTTACCGCAGCCTGGAGAACCGATGATATTTACCGTGAAAATCCCATTATTAGAGAGGATTTCCCGGTTTTCGGCGGCGATCAGATCGTTTCTTTCCCGGGCCGATATATTTACTTTTTTTTCCATTATTCCTCCGATACTTCCACGGACTTGATAAGGATTTCCATGCCTGAAATAAGCTTTCTCTCAAAAGAACGGCAGACCGGGCAGGTTTCGAAGATTTCCTTTAGTTCGTATTCTTTCCCGCAGGTGCAGCAGGCGATGGTGGGCACTTTGACGATGGTAACTTTGACCCCCGGAACTTTTTTGTCCGCGAAAATAGTCTCGATGCCGAACGCTAAAGACTCCGGCACAACCCCGGAAAAAGCGCCTACCTCGAGATTAATGTTTGAAATTTTTCGCAGATCATCGGTTACTTTTTCGTTGATCGTTTCGACGATATCCTGGGCTAATGCCAATTCATGCATGATGGTTTCCGTGAATTTCTTTATTTTTTAAGTTGCATTATACCAATTACCCTCCCCCTGTCAAGCCCACTGCGTGGGCACCCTCTGAGGGGCAGTCTGTCGGGGCAGGACAGCCGGGTAGTTTCCACTATTGCCTATCTAACTATCACAGCCGGTCGTTTCTAAGCCCCAAAGAGCGGCGCGGGCGGCCTATGAGGGGCTGCTTATCGGGACAGGACAGCCGGGTAGTTTCCACTA
>JAGLSW010000084.1 GCA_023135565.1 Candidatus Aminicenantota bacterium
AGTTTAATCAAAACTTTTGTTAATTGGGAAGCAAAAGCATCACCCTGCCGCGTAGCGGCTATCGCCCCCCCACGCGAGTGGGGCTTTTTATAATTTAGAATCAAAAGCGCTCACACGCTGCCCCTGCGACGGAGCCGGGTGCAGGGAGGGTGCAGCACACCCTCCCTGTTATAATATATGTCTTATTTGTCCTATTCGTCTTATGTTTTTACCGGAGTTAAAACCTGCCGCCGGTATTGTATCCGATTACATAGCTGAATCTGTTTTGGCCCACGTCGTGCCGGGTTTTTCTAAGCTGTAGTACACCTTGATATCTTCAAGCTCTGCGAATATCTGCGGCACTACCTGGAGTTTCATACCGATCTCGATCTCTTTTTCAGCGATGGTCTCACCGAACCAGGCCAGGGCCCTGCCGCCCTCTTCAAGATCAACCACACCCACCGTGTAAGGAGTCACATCCTCGAAACCCGTAGGAGCTGCTACTATCGTAGTAAAAGTATGCAGCGTACATTTGCCCGTCATTTCGAAGAATTCAAAATCACCGCTCATGCAGTTTTCACAGTCGGCCCTGGGCGGGAAAGATTCGGCGCCGCATTCTTTGCAGCGCGACCCCATCAACCGGCCATCTTTTAAATATTGGGCAAAATCGGTCACTTTAGTGAAAGGTGAAAAATTGACTTTTCCGAACCATTTAAACATAGCTTAATCCCTCCTCAGCACCTGGACAAAACAATATTGCCCGATGCCACCTACATTATGGGTTAGTCCCACTCCGGCGTCTTTTACCTGCCGCTCACCGGCTTCGCCCCTGAGCTGCTTGGCGATTTCAACGGTCATGGATACGCCCGTAGCCCCGATGGGATGGCCTTTGGATTTCAAACCGCCGTCTACATTTACCGGCACTTTGCCGCCGATATAACTCTGCCGTTCGGAAATAAATTTTCCGCCTTCGCCTCTTTTGCAAAAACCTAAGTCTTCATAAGCCATGATTTCGGCTATAGTAAAACAATCGTGCACTTCCGCTACTTTGATGTCCGCGGCGCTGATCCCGGCCATTTCATAGGCTTCGGCCGCTGCTTGTTCGGCGCTGGGCAGGCCCACTAAGTTCGGCCTCCTCAACACCGACATGCTGGCCGTGGCGCAGGCCATGCCGTCTAACCAGACTACCTTATCCGATAACTCTTTGGCCCGGTCTTCAGCCGCCAGGATGACGCAGGCCGCGCCGTCGGCATTGGCGCAGCAGTCGTATACCTGCAGCGGCAGCGCCACATCGTCCGACCCTAAAGCCTTCTCCATAGTGATCTCTTTCTGGAAAAGAGCACAGGGGTTTTTAGCCCCGTAAAAATGGTTTTTTATAGCCACTTCCAGTAACTGTTCGCGTTTGGTGCCGAACTCATGCATGTGCCGCTGGGCAAACAGCGCATAATAAGCCGGGAAAGTAGTACCGAAAACCGATTCCCACTGCACTTCGCCCACCCTGCCCATCAGGGCCAGGATCTCCGGTGTAGCGAGTTCTGTCATCTTTTGGCAACCGATAACCGCCACTACGTTATGGACTCCCGCTTTAATGCCCATCCAGGCCGTGCGCATGGCCGCGCTGCCCGAAGCGCAGGCCACCTCGGTCAGCCAGGTGGGAAGAGGAGTAAGCCCTAAGTACTCCTGCACCACGCCAGCCAGGGAACGCTGTTTGTGATATTCGGGAACAGAACCGATGACCGATGCATCTAAATCTTCCCGTCCGATGCCCGCGTCTTTCATGGCAGAACGGAACGCCTCGAACGCCAGTTCCTGTACAGTGGCGTCGCTGCGGCGGCCGAAAACTCCGTGTCCGATACCGATAATTCCAACTTTTGTCATAATAGTGCCTCCTAAATATATTGGCCGCCGTCGATTTTGATCACCTCGCCGGTGATATGACGGGCCCTGTCTGAACAAAGAAAAGTTACCAGGTTAGCGCAGTCTTCGGGGGAAGCGATCCTGCCTACCACCGTTTCATCGACTGCTTTGTTGAGAAACTCCGGGGGAATATTTCGTGCCATTTCGGTCATCACCATTCCCGGGGCCACCACGTTGACATTGACGTTAAATTTGCCCAATTCCCTGGCCAGGGATTTGCTCATGGCGATTTCCCCCCCTTTAGAAGCGGAGTAGTTGGTCTGGCCGAACTTGCCTCTAAGACCGTTGATAGACGAAATATTTACGATTTTGCCGCTTTTGCGGTCTTTAAAAACCAAAGCCGCGGCTTTGTTGTAGTTAAAATAGCCTTTCAGGTTAACATTGATCACCCGGTCCCACTGTTCTTCGCTCATTTTCCAGATCACGCCGTCCCAGTTGATACCGGCGTTACAGACCATGATGTCTAAAGCGCCGAATTCTTTCACTACTGTTTCGACCATATTCTGGGCGTCGTCGTAGGAGGAGACGTCGGCTTTGACAGCCAGGCCTTTGCGGCCCATCTCTTCCACCTGGCGTACTACTTCTTTTGCTTCAGCGTCGTGGCGGCGGTAGTTGATGGCTACATTGCAGCCCTCTTTGGCCAGGTTCAGGGCCACGGCAGTGCCGATCCCCATGCTGCCGCCTGTCACGATTGCATTTTTACCTTTTAATCCTAAATCCATAGTTTATTCCTCGTTTAAAAATTTATGATTACTTGAAAACATATTGTAGCGGAAAAGGCGATAGGTTGTCAAGTAGCTATTCAGTTTTGGAAAAAAGTGAGTTCGACAGCAGTTCAATTACTGGACGAAACGGATATGAACTGTTTGGGGGCCGATTTATTCAAAACTGAATAGTAGCTTTCAGCATTCAGCCGGATTTTCCGGGTCTCCATCGACCGTTTTTTATAAAAGAATTAGCGTGTCATGTCTTGCCTCCGGCGGCCCTGCCGG
>JAGLSW010000840.1 GCA_023135565.1 Candidatus Aminicenantota bacterium
AAAGTTTGAACAAAACTTTTCATGACTTAGAATCAAAAGCGCTCACACGCTGCCTCTGCCGCGAAGCCGCTTATCGTCTCCCCGTACGCACGGGGTTGAAAAAGTTTGAACAAAACTTTTGATAATTTAAAAACGAGAAGCGCTGCCTGCCGCGAAGCGGCTAAGAGAATGGGTGCGCCGCACCCCCGGCAGCTTATTCTTTTCCTGTTACCAGCGATACGATCAATTCCTTATATTCTTCGGGATTGTCCTCATCCGCCGGCAGCGTAACCATTACCAGGGCCAGGAGCTGCTTGCCTTTCACGTAAAGCATAGACTGGAAAGGATCGGTAGCCGGGCCGCCGGAGCTGAAAATAGGACTTAAATTCGCCACTTTCCTGGTTACTCCGGAAGCATTCTGCCAGCCAGCCTGTATAATTTCAGCTTCGTAAAAATCGAGAACGCCATCCCAATTAGCATTTTGGGGAAGTTCGTAGTTTTTCTGTTCAAGGGCGGCGCCGGCGGATACGGTGCTCATCATTTTGCGCATTATGGCGTCCTGCTCGATTTTTTTAGCCAGGGTATCGTCTACAGCGCTCTCATCCGCTCCCAGGACCCGGGCCTGGGGATAAGTGGGGATTTCCGCCATATCGACAGGTTTGTCGCCGCCGCATCCGGGCAGTACCCACAGCGCTGCAAGCAGCATAATCATCGACATCAAAATGGATTTGTTTTTCATGTTTTGCCTCCATAAACCGGTTTGAAAAGTTTTTTTTTCATAGACCTATTTTAAAAAAAATTAGAGAAAAATTCAATAGCTATTTGTTGTATTTTCTATTAATTATGATATGATAATGATCGAGTGCAAAATGAACCTACAAGAAATTAAAAAAAGAATCCTCGATTTTCGCGATAAAAGGGATTGGTCGCAGTTCCACGATCCCAAGAATCTATCGGCGGCTATAGCCATCGAAGCTGCTGAATTGCAGGAGATTTTCCTCTGGTGCAAGGTGGCTGAATCCAGGGAAATCGCCGTGGAAAAAAAAGAGAACATTGCCGAAGAAGTAGCTGATATTTTGATGTTTGTTTTATTATTTGCCCACGAGACCGGCATCGACATCGAGCAGGCGATTTTAGATAAGATCGAGAAGAACAACAAAAAATACCCGGTAGAAAAAGCCAGGGGCGTCAGCAAAAAATACAACGACTTCTGATCTTAGAAGCACTTGAAGGGAATTTAGTGGAATTTTAAGAATATGAGTAAAAAAATCAATATAGTAATGGAAAAATCAACTCCCCCGATGATTTGGCTTGACACATCAATTATCAGCAAGATCGCAAGATATAAATTAGGAAAATCTTTAAATGAGTCCGATAAAGAAAGAATTTCAAAGTTATACATTTTAATTTTGGAAAAAGTTAAAGAGAAAAAATTACTCTGCCCGGAAGCAGACCAAATTGAAGAGTTAAACCTTTTTATCCAGGGTGAAGACGAATATAAAAAATTTGTAAAAGAATGCTATAATATAATTGCTTCGCTATCGGTTGGATCACGCTTGTACCATCACAAAGGAATAGAAAGAGTTCAGATGCAACTGTTAATGAAAGCATTTTGTAATAGAGAGGAAAAAATACATGTGAGTTATAAGGATATATATAACGAACCCAAAATAATGGATTTCAGAGGTGGAAAAATTTTTCTAACAACTCAATTATCGGGGGCTATGGAAAATTACTCCAAACAGCTTGAAGCAAAAGGCAAGTTCCACAAAAACTACGAAAATTTAAGGCAATCTAAAGTAAACGATGGCCTGACCTACGAAGAGGCTTTAGAGATCGAATATTTAGATGAACTACAAATAATAGAGTATGCAAAACATTTATATTTTAAATTATTAAATGGAGAGATTCTATCCCAAAGTGATTTTGAAAGGATGCGAATTTATTTTGAAAAAAAAAGAGATTGGGAGGTGTATGGATGTGTCCCTAAAAGTTTTGAAGGATTAAAAAAATTCCTGCGGTCTGATTACTACAAATCAATTCCAAATGTTGATATCTCCTCAAAGTTATTTGCTAAAATTTGGACAAGCCCAAAAAAGATTGAGTCCGGGGATACAAAGGATATCAAGTATCTTTCGATAATTATTCCATATTACGATTATGTAGTTACTGATAAGAAAATGAAAAACTTTATTAGCGATCTGGAACTTGACACTAAGTATGATACTCGCGTTTTCTGTCTTAGGAATTTTGAGCAACTTTTTAACGAAATAGAGATACTTTAAAATATTGTATCCTTCAACCGGGACGGAAGCTTAATCTCGGTATTATTATTGTACTATTTCCTTCGGCTCTCTTCTCTTCATATCTGTTTTATCGAAATCCTTATCAAAGCTGATGGTCTCGTAAAAAGTCATTT
>JAGLSW010000841.1 GCA_023135565.1 Candidatus Aminicenantota bacterium
CACGTGGTGGGGCCGCCGGAGGCAACTTTAATGGGGATTTTAGGGTATATCTCTTGACTTTCAACAATGTTAGTTTTAATATATTCTCTCATGAAAAAAGAAATTTCCAACTGGCTCGATGAATTAAAAAAGATCGTGGGCGAAAAAAGTTTTTTTACCCGGCAGGAACAAATGCTCGACTATTCCCATGATGAATTCCCCGGCACAGAAATAGCCCAACTGCCCTTAGCTGTAGTAAAACCGGTTAATACCCGGCAGGTAAGCGACATACTAAAATGGGCCAATAAATCGAAAATACCCGTCACGCCGCGGGGCGGCGGCACCGGTTTATGCGGCGGCTGTATCCCCGCGCCGGGAGGAATCGTGCTCTCTTTGGAAGAGATGAACCGCATCCTGGAAATCGACCGGCAAAACCGCATGGCTGTGGTGGAAGCAGGGGTGCGCTTAAGGGATTTCTACGAAGCCGTAGAAAAGGAAAACCTTTTTTTTCCACCCCATCCGGGCGATGAAAGCGCAGCCATCGGCGGCGTGATCGCTACCAACGCCGGGGGCGCCCGGGCGGTGAAGTACGGCGTAGTAAGGAATTTTGTCAAAGGCATCGAAGTAGTGCTGCCCGATGGTGAAATCGTGCAATTGGGCGGCAAATTATTAAAAAACAGCAGCGGTTATAGTTTGCTGCACCTAATGACCGGTTCGGAAGGCACTTTAGGAATCGTCACCAAAGCTATTTTAAACCTGCTGCCGCCGCCGCAAGCCCAACTAACTTTGATCGCCCCTTTCGAGAACTTAGAAAATGCCGTCGGGGTAGTGCCTGCCTTAGGCAAAGCCGGTATTCTCCCTATGGCGGTTGAATTTATCGAAGTAGAGACTATCAAGGTAGCGGAGGATTTTTTGAATAAGAAATGGCCCTGCCGGGAAGGGCGGGCGCATTTAATGATTATTTTGGATGGCTCCGGCGAGGATGAAGTGCTTGCCGCTGCCGGGCGCATCGACGCGCTGTGCCGGGAATTCGGAGCCAGACAGGTATTTGTCGCCGACACCCCGAAAAAACAAAAAGAAGTCCTGGAAATACGTAGCAAAATATACGAAACCATCAAAAAATATGTCGTCGAGATTCTCGACATCGTGCTGCCGCCTGCCGAAATACCCGCTCACGTGGAGAGGGTGCGCCAGCTTTCTCGTGAATACGGAATGTGGCTGCCCACTTTCGGTCACGCGGCGGATGGCAACGTGCACACGCTGCCTCTCCGGGCGCATTACATAGACGGCCGGTGGCAGGAAATCCCCGACTCCGAATGGAAAGCGATTTACCCGCGGGTGCGGCAGGCTTTGCATGATGATGCCGCGAGTAGGGGAGGGTTGGTGTCCGGTGAGCACGGCATCGGTCTGCTCAAAAAGGAGTACCTGGAGGATGCAGTGGGTAGAAATGTGGTTGATAAGATGCGTTTAATTAAGAAAGCCTTTGACCCGAACCATATCCTCAACCCCGGCAAAATTTTTTGAAGCCCTCTTCTAAAAAATTTGAGAAAAAAAGTTGACAAAAAATTAATATTAGGTAATACTATTAGTGTACGACCGAACCGTTGACAATAGACGGTGTAGGCCGCGCCAGGAGAACATGAATGAGGCGTCGAACAATAGTTCGGCGCCTCATTTCTTTTTATTTTAAATCCACCTTTATCTTATCTCTCAATTTAGTCTCGATTTGAGGTGTTATCTCTAATATCCCCTGTCCCGCCCTGCGTGAAACAAGCCTATTAAGCGAATATGCCAATATATCGGCCAATTGAATAAAAAAGGAAGTTTTGGAGTCTCTAAAAATAATATTTTCTATAATACCGGAACCGGGAAGTTTCCACTCCTGGTTAAATCTCATCGAGAATTTTTTAAAAATTAATTTAATATATTTTTGTTGAGATGGATTTTCGTCAAAATAGACTAAGCCGGTTTGGGGGCGATCCGATACCCTGGATTTTTCCAAAAGGTATTCTTCGTAGCTTGAGAGATAATCAGTCCATAACCGGATGTTAAAAATTTTTGTTAGTCTTTTCGGGTTTTCCTCTTTTATACCAATTTTAAATTGTTTCTTTGACTTTACTGCCACAAAAAGATTTACAAGGGAATCACAAAGAAGTTCAACAAAACACTCATAAATCCAGGCAATGTCACAACGTGAAGAGACCAGGGAATTGAAAAAGGGGCCTCTATGGTTAAATAGTTCGCTTCCTTTAATCTCGGTAGTAGTTAATCCATATTTTTGAGATATTTTTTGTTTTAGATTTTTTATTTTCCAGTAATAATTCTTCCAGTCGTGGCTTTCAATGGATAGACCGGCCAGGATGAAATATTCTGAACTTCCGGGAGAGAAACCGTTGTCGCCTGATTCGTCGATATACAATAATTCCATGATAGAACCTCCATAACGAAAAATGAATCTTATTTTTATCATAAATTTTCTTTTTTATCAACCGGTTATCATGTAAGATTGCCTTTCTTTTTTCGATCTTTTAGGTAGTTATTGCCTTTCCTTTTTTAGTTTTTTTGGTTGATATTGCCTTGTATTTTATTGTTTTTTCAGGTAAAATTGCCTTGTAAAATAAAAAATTAAATGCCGAAAAGGAGATAAGAGTGTGAAAAGAAGCGTGGATAAAGAACTCTTAAAATGGAAAAATGATCCGCAGCGCAAAGTCCTGCTTGTCAGGGGGGCCAGGCAGGTCGGCAAAACCTATGCGGTAAGAAAACTGGGAGAAACTTTCAAATACTTCCTGGAGATTAACTTCGAGGAAATCCCCGATGCGAAAATATTTTTTGAACGCACCCGGAACCCGCAGGAATTGTGTGAAAAACTCTCCATCTACTTCGATACCCCGATTATTCCCAATGAAACCCTCCTTTTTTTGGATGAAATCCAGGCATGCACAGGAGCGCTAAAATCGCTGCGCTTCTTTTATGAAAAAATGCCCCAACTACATGTGGCGGCAGCAGGCTCTTTACTGGAATTCGCCCTCCAGGAAATCCCCTCCTTCGGTGTCGGCAGGATCAGTTCTATTTTTATGTACCCCATGAACTTCAGCGAATATTTAATCGCTTCCGGTAGGGAGAACCTGGAAAAACTCATCCGCCGGTCATCTCCCCGCAATCCCATGGACCCGGTGATCCACGAAAAAATCCTGGACAAACTAAAAACCTTCCTGGTAATCGGCGGTATGCCTGAAACCGTGGCAGCCTATCTCCAGTACAAGGACCCGGCCCGCTGCCAAAAAATCTTAGACGACCTGCTCACCACCATAATCGACGATTTCGCCAAATACAAAAAACGCGCCCCGGTTCATAAACTGCAAGAGGTTTTTTACTCCACCGTACACCAGGCCGGAGGCAAATTCAAGTACTCGAATGTCGCTCCGCAGGGCGGCGGCACCCACGGGTACAAGGAAGCCCTCGACCTATTAATTAAAAGCGGTATCGCCCACAGGATTTATCACACCTCTGCCCGCGGCCTTCCCCTCGGCGCCCAGGTCAACGAGAAAAAATTCAAAATCCTACCTTTAGATACCGGTGTGTATCAACGCATCCTCGGTCTCGATCTTTCCCGGCACATTATCTCCGATTTCAACAGCTTAATCAACCGCGGCCACTTATGCGAACTTTTCGTAGGCATCGAAATTATCTCCCACCAATCTCCTTTTCTCCATCCGCAACTTTATTATTGGCACCGGGAGGCAAAATCCAGCAGCGCCGAAATCGACTATATTATTTCTTCCGCGGGCCGCATTTTTCCTATCGAAGTCAAAGCCGGCACTAAAGGTCAAATGCAGAGCCTCCATCTCTTTCTCAAAGAACGTAACCTGCCCCGGGGCCTTCGTATTTCAGCCGAAAACTTTGCCGTATACTCCAATATCTACACCCTCCCTCTTTACGCTGTCTCCCGGATTTTCGGATTAGAAAGCGAGAGTTAAAAAAATTTTTTCTGCCGCTTGACTTTTCGTCTACTTATATTCTATAATCTAATATTCGGCAGCGGTGGTTCTAAGCTGCCGGGAAATAAATTATCCAGGAGGAAAATATGGGACTTTTTGACAAACTTAAAGCTGAATTTATAGATATTATCGAATGGCTCGACGATTCCAACGATACCATGCTCTATCGCTTTCCCCGCTACCACAACGAAATTAAGTACAATGCCAAACTGGTTGTGCGCGAATCGCAGGCAGCGGTTTTCGTCAACGAAGGCGAGATCGCCGATGTCTACCAACCGGGAACCTATACTTTAGAAACCAAAAATATGCCCATCCTGACCACTCTAAAAGGATGGAAATATGGGTTTAACAGCCCTTTTAAAGCAGAAGTTTACTATGCCAGTATGCGCCAGTTCACCGACCGCAAATGGGGCACCAAGAACCCCATTATGCTCAGGGACCCGGAATTCGGCCCCATCCGGTTGCGCGCTTTCGGCACCTATGTGCTGAAAGTAAAAAGCCCGGTTGACCTGATCAAGCAGATCGCCGGAACGGACTCTCATTTTACTACCGATGAGATCACCGACCAGTTAAGAAATATTATTATCACCCGTTTCACCGACCTGCTGGCCGAAAGCAAAATCCCGGCCATCGACATGGCCGCCCAATATGACGAAATGTCCGAAACGATCCATGATAAAATCCAGGACGAATTCGATGAGTACGGCCTGGAACTGACCAAGTTCTTAATCGAAAACATCTCTTTCCCGCCCCAGGTGGAAGAAGCTATCGACAAGAGAAGCAGCATGGGCGTTATCGGCAACTTGAACAACTACATGCAGTATCAAGCCGCCAATTCTTTAGAAGCAGCAGCCAAGAATCCCGCCGGCGGTGCCGGTGAAGGCATAGGTATGGGCATGGGTTTTGCCATGGCCAACCAGATGTCCCAGAACATGTTCCAGCAGCCCCGGGCAGGCGCCGCCCCCGCCGCTCCCCCGCCGGTTCCCGGAGCCGTGCAGTATCATGCAGTGGTAAACGGCCAGCAGTCCGGACCTTTTAATCAAGTCTCCCTGCAGCAGATGGCGCAGCAGAAAACCTTAACACCCGATACTTTGGTCTGGGCCCAGGGTATGGCGAACTGGGTCAAAGCCGGTGCAGTGCCCGCATTGGCCGGATTATTCCAGCAGGGTCCGCCCCCTCCGCCTCCGCCCATGTAAAGCAGCCTTCAGCTATCGGCATTCAGCTATCGGCAAAAAAACTTTTCAAGACCATTAATGTTAATGACAGTGCTGAGTCAACCGTGAAATGTGGGATAAACAAAAGTTTTGTTCAAACTT
>JAGLSW010000842.1 GCA_023135565.1 Candidatus Aminicenantota bacterium
CCCACGTGGTGGGGCCGCCGGAGGTAAATTTGGAGTAGAAAAAATTTTTAAATCGTGGTAAACTAAAGCAATGAAAATAAAAGAAATATCGTTCAAGAACAACGCCCATACCTGGGAATTGGAACCTACGAAATTCTCAGATTTGACGCTGTTGGTAGGAGCGTCCGGGGTAGGAAAGACCCAGATATTGAATTCTATCATGAAATTGGTAAAAATTAGCAATGGCGACGTGTATAACGGCGTGGAGTGGGATTTATCTTTTACCGGTGATAATAATGAGAATTACCGCTGGATAGGTGAATTCGAGGCGATTAAAGGGGAGCGCAAACAGGTATTCGAGGAAAAAGATATAAACGAGGGCGTAGGCTTCAAACAAATACCAAAGCTGTTGATGGAGAAATTATATTTAGAAGGCGAGTTGGTTTTTGAGAGAGAGGGAAACGCCGTTATATATGAGAAAAAAGAAGCCCCGAAAATTTCGCCTCATAAGAGTGTGCTTAATCTTTTTACCACGGAAAACAAAATTATTCCTGTCAAGGAAGCGTTTGATAAAATCACATTTCTCGATTATCAGCGTGAAAAAAAATTTAGAATTCCCTCAGAGTTTGATGAAAAAATGAAAAACGAAATGCCCAGATATGCTCCTGAACTTGAGAATAGATATCTCGATGAAGTACTGGGGGAAAAATCCAGGTTTTTTTTTTTAGAACCCTTTTTAGAAAAAATGTCTCATAGCGAAAAGTTCTTTGTTTTAACAATCCTTGACGCCCCTTTTGCTTTGATATTTAAACTTTTTATTGCTGCTATGTATCTTAATGGAAGGTTTGTTGACATCGTTGAAGATTTCAAGGATGTTTTCCCCCGGGTGGAGGATGTTCGTTTTGAATTATTGGAAGATAAAGAAAGATATGAACTGCAAATAAAAGAACGCGACACCGGTTGGATACCTACCGGTGAAATATCTGACGGCATGTTTAAAACACTGCTGCACATAGCGGAAATAAAATTACTGACCCCCGGATTCGTTGTACTAATCGATGAATTCGAGAACAGCCTGGGAGTGAACTGTATCGACACGGTTGCCGGGAACCTAATCGACCGGGGCAAGGATTTGCAGTATATCATTACCAGCCACCATCCTTATATTATCAACAATATCGACATGAAACATTGGCAAGTGGTGGTTCGCAAAGGAACAAAGGTTTCCACTAAAACCCCGCAGCAGCTAAAATTAGGAAAATCGAAACACGAAGCCTTTAAACAACTGTTGAATACGGAAGAATTCAGTGAGGGGATCAGCTAAAATATGAATATCTATTTCCTGGTGGAAGGTTTTACTGAGAAAAAAATATATCCCCAATGGCTTTCGTACTTGATGCCCGGCCTCGAGCAAGTTGAACGTTTCGATGAGGTGGAAAACCGGAATTATTACATATTCACTGCCGGAGGGTACCCGTCGATACTGGAAGAAGTAAAAAACGCGGCGGAAAACATAAACGACTGCGGCAAATATTCGCATCTGGTGGTTTGCCTGGATGCCGATGAATTCACCGTCGAGGAAAGGAAAGAAGAAGTCGCCAAAACATTCCGGGGCGCTTCTTTCGAGTTGAAAGCCGAATTGGTGGTTATCGTACAAAACCGCTGTTTCGAAACCTGGTTCTTAGGCAACCGCAAAGTATACCCCCGGAATCCCCAGGATGAGCGACTGCGGGATTATACGAAATTCTATAACGTATCTGAAAAAGACCCGGAAATAATGGAGAAGTTTCCCGGTTTTAATCGCATCGCCCAATTTCATGGAGATTACTTGAAACGCATGCTTGGAGAAAAAAACATTCCTTATACTAAAAAAAATCCCCGTGGAGTGAGAGAATCCGCCTATGTGGAGGCATTACAAAAAAGAATAAAAGATAAACCCGGTCAATTAGAAACACTAAAAACGTTTTTTTCTTTTTGCGAATCGGTGTAACTGGTTTAACAAAAGTTTTGTTCAAACTT
>JAGLSW010000843.1 GCA_023135565.1 Candidatus Aminicenantota bacterium
CCGGGGCGAAGGCCACGGAAGTGACGCCACTGATATGCCTTTTGAATTTCTGCAGCGTGTCTCCCCGCAGGTCCCATAAGCGAGCGGTCTTATCTTTTGAGCCGGTGAGAATGGTTTTTCCATCAGGGGCAAAGGCCACGGAAGTGATTTCTTCGGTATGCCCTTTGAACTCCTGTATCGCATTTCCCTGCATGTCCCATAAGCGGGCGGTATTATCTTTTGAGCTGGTGAGAATGGTTCTGCCATCCGGGGAAAAGGCCACGGAAGTGACGCCACCGATATGCCCTTTGAACTCATGCAGCGTATTTCCCTGAAGGTCCCATAAACGGGCGGTTGCATCTCTTGAGCCAGTGAGAATGGTTTTACCGTCCAGGGAAAAAGCCACTGAAGAGACGTAATCCTTATGTCCTTTGAACTCATGTAATTTCTTTCCCTGCAGATCCCATAAGCGGGCGGTTTTATCTTTTGAGCCGGTGAGAATGGTTTTGCCATCCGGGGAAAAGGCCACGGAAGTGATACTCTCTCTATGTGTTGCTGCGATTTTATAAAAATTATTTTCCCTGTAAATCTTATAAATGGTATCGGTTACCGCTTGATTCTTATGCAAACGCCATGCTTTTTCGGCAATTCGCAACGCCAGGTTAGGGTTCCATTCTACCACTGTTTCCGCAATTACCGCCAAGCGGCGGGCATTGGCTTCTTTTTCTTTTTTCTCAGCAATTCTTTTTTGCTGTCCAGAATATTCCAGGCTGACTTTGGCTTCTCCTGTTTTCTTATCAGCAAGCTTTTTGCTGGCTATCGCTTCTTTTGTTTTTTCTTCAGCAAGTTCTTTGCTTACGATTGCTTCTTTCGTTTTCTTTTCAGCAATCTTTTTTTGTTCTTCAGCAAATTTTTGGCTTGCGACTGCTTCTTCTGTTTTCTTATTGGCAAGTTCTTTACTTTCTAACGCTTCTTTTATTTTTTTCTCAGCAATTCTTTTTTGTTCTTCCGCAATTTGTTGGTTTGCGATTGCTTCTTTTGTTTTCTCTTCAGCAACCTTCCACTGCCAACCTGCAAACACAGCAAATAATAATAGTATTACAACAATACAGGTTGTACCAATAACGAAGTTCCTTCTTCGTTTAGAGGTATGTTTTCTACTTTTTGCTATAAAATCAATCTCTTCCGCCTCTAATCTCGATTCCAGCTTTTTTTCATAAGGCTCGATATAGTTCAATTCCCCCTTAGCCAGGAGGGAAGCAGTATCGCCATAAGCGACAAAACGGTCTTTTACCAGCCGCTCCACCTTAAGCAATGTTTTCTCTTCCACGCTTCGTTTATCGTCGATTCTCAAAGCCAAAGCATCATGAGCGATTTCATAGGTCTTTTGATTCTCCGAAAGACGCAAAATTCGGGAACTTTCCAAACCAGCCAAACAATCGTTTAAAATACCTTCTGCTGCGTCTAACCGCCCGAAAAGTACCTCTTTTTCCAGCGGTAAATTGGTCCCTTCCACAGTGACAAAGCAGTTGAGCACCTGCCAGACAAATTCATCCGGCACTTCCCGGTGTTTTCCCTCTAAGTTTTTTTGCACCCCTTTCGTTTGCTCATCTAAAAAAGCCGCCATTACATCGCTGATTTTACCAACCCTTTCCACCAAATCAGGAGTGAACAAAATCCCACCTTTTTCCTCACTTACTTCCGAGCGTTTTTCCGCCTCCCTGTACAGGCGGTCCAGGTAGACCTGCAAATAAGGCAGCCCTATGAGACCCTGTTCATCCCTGTTGTTTGTTACGATTCCTTTGACCGTTTCTTCCCGATCCGCGAAGCTGATGCCAAAGGCGTCGCAAGAACCACCGATAACCTCTTTCAACGCTAAGGGAGGCATCGGCTCCACCCGGAAGCGGTGATTGAACAGTTGAGGCACTACTTTCTCAAAATCATAGAGCCGGGCAATATACTCTTCCCGCATAATAAATAATATTTTACAAGGAACCCCACCTTTACGCCTATCCCGGCCCAGGGCTTCGAGCAATTGCCTAATGGTTTCAAAAAATTCCCGGCGCTCTTCTTTTGAACCCAAAATAAACAGTTCCTCGAACTGGTCGAAAATTAAATAGATGGGTCTGAGAAAATCAAGATAAAGCGAACGAATTCCTTCAAAGACCGGGGCATCCCGTTCAATCGGTGTTTCCACTTTATTCCCGATCTCACGCTGCAGAGAGGCATTGATGTTTTCACCTCTCCTGATATAGATGTCAAACCAATCGCTTTCCCGGAACCGGTTGGCAAGCCCGCATTGGATCAGGCTGGTCTTACCGGTTCCCGATTGCCCGTAAATCAGCAGCAGGTTGGTTTTAAACGTGGTCTCGTATAATAATTCGATCTCCTTTTCCCTACCGAAAAAAATATCCTTATCTTTTTTCTCGTAAGGGTCTAAGAATTTAAAAGGTGATTTTTTCACGTTACCACTCCGCACAGCGTGCGCTCCTTAAAATCTTCCATTAGTTCCTTTACCTGTGGATATTTCTCATCCAGAACCGTTAATGTTTCCTCCCGGTTGTCGATGAATTTATAAACATAACACTCCTTTCCCTGCATCACTTCTCGATGGCTGTAGAAAAAGAGTTTTGAAAACTCATCACCCGTGAGGGCGTTTTCATCGATTATAAAAGGGGAAAGGCTGAGGTATCTTCCCACCTCCTCACTGTTTTTTAGGAAAATCACCGACTTATTGTCCGTAAAGGTATCAAACTCCGCTGCTTCGTCCGCCACTCCTTCCGTAGCCCTGTTCAGGACGACTTCATTATGGTTGAAGGTGGCTTTTTTATGCCTGGGCTTTATAACTTCAATAGTTTTTATCGTAGTCAGTTGATAGTTGACAAAAAAGGCCAGCCTTTTTAAAATCGTACCCAGGTGTGCTTCCCCCTGGACACAAAGACTCTCGATTTCATCCGCTTTCATCCCGTTAATTGTCTCCTCGGACACCGGGTCTTTAAGTATTTCTTTTTTTATCTCTTCCATGAAAAGATGTGCCTCATAAAAGTCACTTCCGGTCTGGAAGTTCTCTTTTAAGGTGCTGAATTCCCGGATAAAACAGCCGATGTTGTTTTCCTCGAAAATCCCCAGCAGTGCAGCTATCAGTTTGACATAATTGAAGGTGAGAAAACTACCGGGACCAAGTGTAAAAAAGCTGTTGAAAGCGGTTAAATAATCCTCATTGATAGCCAGTTTCGGGTCTTCGATTTGGGCGTCCCATAGTTGAGACAGCATGGTGAAACACAGCAATTCGATAGTGGTTTGATATGTTATCACCAATTGTTTCAACCGTTGTTCATCTATAGTATTTTTATAAAAAAGCAATCGTAACTGTTCACCTACCGGCATGGGAAAACCGTCAATTACTGTCTTGCGTACTGCTCTCCAATCCATTTTGATCGGTCTTTCAACACCTAAAGCGGTCATTTCATTAAATACTGTTTCGATCAGGTGGGTATTAACTTTTACACCGCTGCTGGCTGAAATTCCACTGCCGCGAATAATAATAGAATCCCGGTTGGATGTGGGCAGCTTCCACTGCAATACCTCCGGGCTATTTTTATTGTAATACAAACCCCAAGGACACTGTATATTTGCATCTTTCTCCTCCCCTTCGCAGATGACATCTTTACTGGAATACCAGTTTATCTCTTTCGATTTCCCATATTTGGCGGTGATAAATGATTTGGCCGTTTCGAAGGCCGCTTGAACAGAAACCTGACCGGCAAGCGCATAATAGAATTGTTCTGCAAATTCGGTTGCTGTTCGGTCTTTGACCGGCACCGACGTGGCGATGACGGCCTTCACGCCCGCAGTGAGTAAAAGCTTCACTTGCTTTAAGGTGGCACAGCCGTTGAGAAAAACCAATTGCAGTTGTTTTTGTTGTCCCATCAGATTTGCCAGTCCCTGCGCATGTGCCTGCTGCGGTTCCCCCTTAGGGGTTTCCAGTTGTAAATGAGTGCCTCCAGCATGCCCACCAAAATGGAAAATTGCGATACGGTCCCGATAGCGATTGAACAATTCAAATATATCCTCTACAGAGGCACTCTCTTCTTTATGGACCTGGATGTAATTGTTGTCATGATGAGTAAGTAGGGATTTGAAGACATTTTTCCCTTCCCTGGAAATCATGGGCAGGTAGTCGTCTTTATCATTGGCAAATCCTAAAACAATAACTGGCTTCATGGCTTTATTGTAATATAAACTGAAGAAAAACTCAAGGATTCCGACAGGTTGAATGTCTCCACCAGGGGTATTAAAAACCTTGTTAACAATCGCAGCCTGTGGTTCCGGGGCTGCTCCTTTGCCCACAGCCACCCTGATTGTCGATTCTCGGGCGAAGAACTCAAACTCCTTAAAATGTATGGCACGGTATTATGAATCGCTCCAATTGATTGAGTCTGATTGCGTCTCAAAATTCTATAGCGCCTCGATTCTCTGGATCAATTTTTTTGGTTTTTTCCCGAATCAGGATTTTTTACATCCAGTTCGATTTTTTGGATTTCAAATGGAGAAACAAAAGATGCTAAAAATTTAGCACCGGTCACCATTTGGTCACCACTGGGTGTTTTTTGGGATAATTTGCTTTTCAGAAGGGGCGGAAAGCCGTATCAGTAAAGCGCTCCTGGCAGGATTCGAACCTGCGGCACTGGGATTAGGAAAACCAGTGCTTTTGATTCTTCGCGTTCCTGGATAGCCCTATATAAAGGCGAAAAAGCTCACTATGACGTTATTTTGAAGATTTTCATAAAATATTAAAGACTATAAGATTTACTAAGATAAGATATTTTTTGCCACTTAGTGGTCACAATTTGGTCACAATTTTGGTCACACCCTGGACCTGGAATGATATGTGGCAAACGTACACCAGGGGGCAGTAGTTGATTGGAAAGGAAGAACCGGGGGGTACCTCTGCTACTTTGGGAATCGGGAATTTACTATCCTGCACCGATGCCGTAAACCGGCTGTTTGCCGAATAATACGGATAGTATAAGGCCACATATAGAAATTATTAATATCCCATAAGAATTTCTATAGTTGACTCATATGATTCGTAACCGAAGAGTCGATTTTTCTAATATGTTACTTCTTGCTTATCACTTCTCTTATATCTATTATATTCGATTCATTCTCCGATAAAGTGGACCCCTTTGTCAAGAC
>JAGLSW010000844.1 GCA_023135565.1 Candidatus Aminicenantota bacterium
CTTTTTCCAAAACTGAACAGTTACGACGGCGCCTCTTGAAATCTATTCGTTTTTTATATATAATTACTTATGAAACTAAAAAAACGACCCAAAATAATTTTATGTCTGGTATGTGTGTGTTGTTTGGTGATGGCGGTCGGTTCTTGTTCTAAAACCGCTGACAAAGAAGAAACAAAAGAGGAAGCAAAAGAAACGGCGACAGTGTCCGATACCGCGGCAGCAGCCCCTAACCCGCTCTTAAGCGAGTTCGACACTCCTTTTAAAGTTCCTCCTTTCGATAAGTTAAAAGATGAGCACTTCCTGCCCGCTTTTAAAGAAGGGATAAAACAGCAGCAAAAGGAGATCGAGGACATCGTCAACCGTAAGGAAACCCCCACTTTTGAAAATACCGCGGCGGCCTTAGATAGCAGCGGCGGTTTGTTGACCGAAGTGAGCAATGTTTTCTACGCCCTGAAGGGGGCCCACACTAACGAAACGAAACAAAAAATAGCAAAAGAAGTGGCCCCCATGCTGGCGAAGCACCGCGACGATATCAGGTTGAATGAAAAACTTTTCATCAGGATCAAATCCGTTTATCAGCAGAAAGATAAGCTGAACCTCACTACCGAACAAAACAAAATCCTGGAAGAGTATTACAAAAATTTCGTCCGGGGCGGCGCGAACTTAACCGCGGAACAAAAAGAGAAACTAAGAGCAATCAATAAAGAACTATCTCTCCTTTCGCTTAAGTTCGGCGAGAATATTTTGAAAGAGAACAATACTTTCAAAATGGTTATCGAGAAGAAAGAGGACCTGAGCGGCCTGCCGCCAGCGGTGGTTCAGGGTGCAGTCGAAGCCGCTGAAGAAGCCGGTCTTAAGGGCAAATGGGTCTTTACGCTGCATAAACCCAGTATGCTTCCTTTCCTGCAGTTTTCCGACAAACGGGAACTAAGGGAAAAACTCTACAAAGGTTATATCAACCGCGGCAACAATAATAATGAATTGGACAACAAGGTCATTCTATCCAAAATCGCCGCCCTGCGGTTAGGAAGAGCCAATTTAATGGGCCATGCCAGCCATGCCGAATTTGTGCTGGAAGAGAATATGGCCAAAAAACCTGAAAATGTGTATGACCTGCTTAAGAAATTGTGGGCGCCTGCCCTGCGTATGGCCCAAAAAGAGGCCAAAGACCTCCAGGAAATGATAAAAAAAAAAGGCGGTGATTTTAAGCTCGAATCCTGGGATTGGTGGTATTATGCGGAAAAGGTTAAAAAAGCGAAATACGCCTTAGATGATAAAATTTTAAGACCCTATTTTAAATTAGAAAATGTCAGGGACGGCGCTTTTTATGTGGCCAACAAGCTTTACGGCCTCAAGTTCATCGAGAGAACCGATTTACCGAAGTACCATGAAGATGTAAAAACCTTCGAAGTCCAGGAAGCCGACGGCTCTCATGTAGGTATTCTTTATACCGATTATTTTCCCCGGTCCAGCAAAAGGGGCGGCGCCTGGATGAACGCCCTGCGCAAGCAGTCTGCCCGGGACGGCAAAAAGATATACCCGGTGATAACCAATAACGGTAATTTTTCCAAACCGGCCGGTGACATCCCGGCGTTATTAAGCGCCGATGAAGTGGAAACCTTATTCCATGAATTCGGGCATGCGCTTCACGGTTTGCTTTCCGATTGTGTGTATGAAGAGTTGTCCGGTTCCGACGTAGCCATCGATTTCGTAGAGCTGCCTTCACAAATTATGGAAAACTGGGTTTTCGAACCGGAAGTATTAAAAGTATACGCTAAACATTACAAAACAGGTGAAATAATTCCCCAGCACCTAATCAATAAAATCCAAAAAAGTAAACTTTTCAACCAGGGTTTTGAAACCGTGGAATACCTGGCTGCATCTTTCTTAGATATGGACTGGCACACCTTGACCAAAATCGGGGACCTGGATGTCCTCGAGTTCGAGACCGCTGCCTTAAATAAGATCGGCCTAATGCCCGAGATAATATCGAGATACAGGAGTACATATTTCGCTCATATTTTCAGCTCCGGTTATTATTCCGCCGGTTACTATAGTTATGTTTGGGCTGAGGTGCTGGATGCAGATGCTTTTCAAGCCTTTAAAGGGAGCGGTAGGATATTCGATCAAAAAACAGCGAAAGCCTTCCGCGAGCAGATCCTTTCAAAAGGTGGCACCGATGATCCCATGACTCTTTATAAACGCTTTAGAGGTAGGGAACCCAGGATCGAGCCTTTATTAAAGAGACGGTTCGGTATCACGAAGTAGATTTTAAGATAATTCGAGTTATGGTGGGGGCGCAAGATTTTGCGCCCCTGCGGTACTTTTTATGTTTTCTTCAGGCCGCTAATCCGCATATCTCACCAATCTCACGAAACATCCATAGCAACCTGGGGAAAAGCATATAAAATTTTTGATGAAGCGAATCGTTCATCAGAAGTTTTGGGAGTTCAGAGGGTGCGGCAGCCCGCCACGTGGGCAGGGTATAGCCGCTTCGCGGCAGGAGCCGATTCAGATCGTCTATAGTGTAGAAAAACGTACCGCTCATGAAAAGTTTTGGGAGTCCAGAA
>JAGLSW010000845.1 GCA_023135565.1 Candidatus Aminicenantota bacterium
TTACTTTATCTGAGCGCTATAGAAAATCCCCTTCAATTACTTCATCGGCAAAAATAATATCATAATTAGGATTGTCTCCAAACTCCGCCAGTGCATCCTCACCGGAAGCCACAATCTTAAAGGCGCACTTATAAGTTTGAATGTTATCTTCAATATTCTCTTTGATTATTTCCGCATCTTCGTTATCGTCTTCGATTATTAAAATATTAATCGTTTCTTTTTTTTTATTACTCATCTTTTTTCCTCGTATCGGGTAATTTTATAAGAAAAGAGGTGCCTGAGTACATCAAACTCTTCTCTATTAATATATCTCCTCCCATGGAGGTTATTAAACTTTTACAAATGAATAATCCCAGGCCCATGCCGTCCCTTTTAGTGGTATACAAAAAATCAAATATTCTTCTCCTGAGTGCGGTATGGATACCACAGGCATTGTCGGTTATCCGAATTTTAAAGGGGTATTCCTTGTCGTTTTCATCTAGGATGGTCTCGATATTGATCGCTTTATAAGAAGACCTGAAGCAAGCCAGTTGGTCTGCGGCATTAAGAATTATATTGATCAAAATATGTTTCAAGCGTTCCTCGTAAGTTCTGATCAAAGGGATCCCTTCAGCTTTCTCTATTTGAAACTTGACTTTCTTATCTTTAAGATTTGGCCTGGTAATCTCGACAACCGCATCTATAATCTTATTAATAGAGGCAAAACTACAGATGCTATCATCAAACAAATCCCTGAAACTTTTAATAATTTTATATAATTCATTCTTCTTGTTATATAATTCATTGGACAATTTTGCCAGTTCATTTTTTTGGTGGGGAACCGAAAGGTCTAACTTTTTATCTAAAATTAAACCGACCATTTTTTTCATCTTATCGACCTGGCCTATTAACACTTGCATGCTGTTTTTGAGCTCATGGATCAATGCGGCGGAGAGTTGTCCGGTACTGATTAATTTGCTCTCTTTGTTTAATACATCATCGAAATTCATGTAATCGATCAATTTCTCCACCTGAAGGGCTTTGTTTTTGGCGTTTTCATAATCTTCTCTATTAAAATGTCTCCCTTTATCTCTAATTAAAAATAGCCCAAACTCATCGCCACTCAACGAAGACATAGGTATCCCGATAAAAGATCCTGCTTCCACATATTTGATGAAATTCTTAAATTTCTCCACCCTCGACTCTATATGACTCCTAAACACAAATTCATTGCCATGCATAACATCGGTAACCGGAGATCTACTGAGGCAATTCCATTCGAAGTCACCCTTAGTTTTAATGTCTCCTGTTTTCTTTACTAAAATAATATTCCGGGAGATAGGATCCATCTTTAAGATACCTACAAAATCGGCGCTGCTGGCCCCCCTGATATTTGTTAATAAACGATCGAGCTGCGTTTCATAAGTGTTGCCTTTCCTCCGTGTACTGTAAAAAGATTCATATGCTTCCTTGCTCAACTTGTTTTTTAAGTTATAAAGAAAATTTCCATTTTTAATGTTTTCTATCGTATCATTAACCTCTGCCCTGTCAACAGGTTTTTCCATAATACCTGCCAGGTTATACTTTTCTAACCGGGAAGAATCGATATTCTTATTACCCGATAAAACACAAATTGATTGCTCATCGTTAATAGAACGAATTCTTTCAATTAAATCATACCCATCCAAATTCTCGGGAAAATATAGATCGGTGATAATGAGATCGATGTCCTTTCTCCTGTACAGTTTTATGGCAGCGAGAACCGATTTTTCCGTGAACACCTTAAAATCCGGGTTAATCGCTTTGAGCATGCCAGGGAAATTTTCCAGGATTCCTTTTTCATCATCAACCAATAATATAGTGTGTATGGGATACTTTCCCGGCGACCACACGGTTTGTTTTTGCTTCTTACTTTTTTCCACTACGCTGTCTAAAACATCCCCGACCGCATCCCCCAGGGTAATCTTGATACCTCCTTCCTGCGCGGCCATTTTTTTGTTGTTTGCAATAAAAACATTCCTGATACTTAGCTTGATTTTTTTTCTCTCCGGGTAAAACGAAACTATCTTTGCCCTTACATAATCCTTTTCCCACAACCTAATTTTCTGTAGCATTACTTTGTTATCAAATATCTCATGATCGGGGATATATCCCTCAATTCCTGCTGAAATTTCAACCATGAACTTATTATCTCTTATTTCTGTTACAATACCTTCCACGATTTGATTTTTTCGATAAATTTTATCTATATTATCCCAGGGGTCTTTTTGGGTACTGTTATGGTTGAGGTAAATAAATCCACTGCCGGAATCGTAATCATCGATTACAGCTTTTACCCTGTCATTGATACTGACTACTTCATGTAAATCTTCTACCAGTTTCGAAAACACAAAATCTTTCTTCCTGATGAAGCCAAACTGCCCCGGTACGATCTCTACTTTTACTCCAGATGGCAATATCTCCTTGACTGTGACATCATATACTTCTCCCATTTTAAAATCCGAGTTAAACAAGCTTAACCTTCCTGTTTCTGAACCATGCCTGATTCCTATTGTTAATGTCTTTGCAAGCCATCCTGCTATTAGCCTATCATTTAATTTGCAAATTATCTTTTACCATAGAATAGACAAAATTTCAAGTCAAGATTTGGGTAATTTTCAGTTTTTTGAAAGTATGCAGTAGTTTACAATGGTGTTCGCCACAGGGAGGGAATTGGGAATCGGCTCGGCGAGTTGAGCGGACCCATCATTTTAGAGCGGGCAAAATTTCACTATTTCAGTTCGAAGGACGAGCCTGAAATTTTAGCGTAACGAGCCGCAAGCCCGTTCATTCCCGGAAGGGCGAACAAAATAAAAAAATTTGATTTGACACAATATTATAATTCTGTTAATATGATACCTTTAATCATAACGATCAGCGGAGGTTAAAAAATGATAAAAGGAAATTACCTTTTCACTTCTGAATCCGTGACCGAAGGACACCCGGATAAGGTATGCGACCAGATATCTGATGCTATCTTAGACGCCTGCCTCGAACAGGACCCCATGTCGAGAGTTGCGGTCGAGTCCCTTATTAAAACCGGCGTTGTCGTCGTTGCCGGTGAATTAACAACAAAAGGTTACGTAAATATTCCCAAAATTGCCAGGGAAACCTTAAGAGAAATCGGCTATACCAAATCCAGTTATGGAATCGAATATGAAACCTGCGCCGTCATGGTGCACTTAGAAGAGCAATCTCCCGATATTTCCATAGGCGTTACCGACGGCGAAGGCAAATACAAAGAACAAGGCGCGGGAGACCAGGGCATGATGTTCGGTTATGCATCTAATGAGACCCCAAACTATATGCCCCTGGCCATCGACCTGGCCCACAAACTTAGTATGAAACTTGCCGAAGTCAGGAAAAATAAAACGATCCCATACTTCGGCCCTGACGGGAAATCCCAGGTTACCGTGGAATACAAAGAAGGGAAACCGCAGAAAGTCACTACAGTGGTTTGCTCCAATCAACATGATGCCGGCCACTCCCACGATGAAATAAAAGCCGACGTTATCGAAAAAGTAATAAAACCGGTATGCGGCGATTGGCTGACTAAAGATACAAAATTCTATGTCAACCCCACCGGCTCTTTTGTGGTCGGAGGCCCCCAGGCCGACGCCGGGTTAACCGGGAGAAAGATTATCGTCGACACCTACGGTGGCATGGGAAGACACGGAGGCGGCTGCTTCTCCGGGAAAGACCCCAGCAAAGTCGACCGCTCCGCTGCCTATGCGTCCAGGTATATAGCCAAAAATATAGTGGCTGCCGGTCTGGCTGATCAATGTGAAGTGCAGCTCGCTTATGCTATCGGCGTTGCTGAACCGGTTTCGGTTAATGTCAATTTCTTCGATACAGGTAAAATAGATGAAGACAAAATAGTGAAAATCGTAAGAGAAATTTTCCCCCTGAAACCCGCCGACATCCTAAAAGAACTCAACCTGAGAAGACCGATATACAGGAAAACAGCCGCTTACGGCCATTTCGGCAGAGACATTTTCCCCTGGGAACGGCTGGATAAAGTTGAAGAATTGAAAAAAATAGCGGCGCAGTAGCCCTTTTTTTTGTTTCCCCCGGGTCTATCCCCGGCCTTAACGCAAGAATCTAGAAACCTAGAAACGCAAAGACCGGTCGTTATGCAGGGGGACCCGGGGAAACAGTGAAACATAAACTGCGCGGCAGCCTATAGAAAAACCGGGAGTCCTGGGTTTGCCCTATTATTTTAGATATGGATTAAGTAGTAGATGAGTGATGAGTAAGAACAAGATATTAATTGCCGATGATGAAAGCGATATCAGGGAACTCCTGGGAGATTTCCTGAGAGGCGAAGGTTATGAGTGTTTCCTGACCTGCGATGCTTTCGAAGCTTTAGAGCAGTTCAAGTCTACCCCCGGCATCGACTTAGTGATGTCCGATATCAGGATGCCCGGGAAAACAGGCCTCGATCTCCTGGGAGAGATAAAAGAAATCGACAACGATGTAATCGTTGTGATGATTTCGGCAGTGAAAGATATCGAATCCGCTATTACCGCCATGTCCAAAGGCGCTTATGATTATGTCTCCAAACCCTTTAAATTGACCGAAGTCGCCCAGATTGCCCAAAAAGCCATAGAGAAAAGAAATCTCATCCTGGAAAATAGGGAATACCAAAAAAAACTCGAAAAAATGGTAGCGGAAAGAACCGCAAAATTAGATACCGCACTAAAAGAGTTGGATAAAACCTATAAATTTACCCTGAGCGCCATGGTGACCGCTTTAGATACCAGGGACGCGGCAACCCAGGGACATTCGCTGCGGGTGGTAATATTTTCCCTAAAAATCGCCGAGTTGATGGGCATAAGAGAGAAACACCTGTTAAAAGTCCTGGAATACGGTTCCCTGCTTCATGACATCGGCAAAATCGGTATCCCCGACGCCATACTTAGAAAAAAATCCGGGTTAACCCCCCAGGAGTGGAAAGTGATGAAAACTCATCCTCGAATCGGGTATAAGATTTTGCATCGCATCGAGTTTTTAGAAGAAGCGTCGCAGATCGTCCTTCGTCATCATGAACAATTTGACGGCAGCGGTTATCCCAACGGTCTAAAAGGCACTGAAATTCCTTTAGGAGCCAGGATTTTTTCGGTAGCGGACATGGTAGATGCCATCACTTCCGAGAGGCCTTACCGGGAAGCCATGAGTTTCGAGCTTGCCTCCAGGGAATTAAAACGGAATTCCGGCAAACAATTCGATCCTGAAGTGGTTGAAGCCTTTCATATGTTGGATTTAGATTTTTGGAAGAACACCAAGAAAAAAGCGGACAGGAAGGCCGATGCCTTCGACATTTTCGAATTTAACCTTTAAAATCCCCCCCCCCTGTTAAATCGTTTCAAAAAAAATTCTTTTAAATTTCAGCTTTTTTCTTGACAAATTTTGTCACTTTGAGCAAAATCCAACAAATGTAAAAAGGAAGACTCACCGGTTGTTTTCCCCCACTTAGCCGGAAGGGCGACAAATTTTGTCACTTTTTCTGACAAATTTTGTCACTTTTTCGGGCGTTCCCGACTGACGGTTTCGCGGAAAGGTAGATCAGACCAGGGGCTCTACTTTTCCCGATTTTTGGTATGATAATTGCTAACAATACTTGGACCTATCAAATGGGACCGAATTAAAATTAATTAGGAGGCGCAACATGCGTATAAAGAATTTTTTAGTTTTAGCTATCACTCTGCTGCTGTTGGTTTCTTTCGGCTGTGACCGTCAAGAAAACCTGGGTGATGACCCGGCGGCTAATTGGGCCAGGGTGATTTTTGCCCTTACGGACGCCCCCGAGGACGAGTTGTCTGTACTACAGGTTGACCTGACGGAGATGAAAATTACAGACATCAACGGGATAGAGACGCTTATCTTTTCCGCCGTTGAAGGAGAAATCTTTGTTCTTAATCTACTAAACCTGCAGGACTTAAATGCACTATTGGGATCTGTCCCCTTAGCGCCCGGGTATTATAAAGAACTTCACCTAAATTATGAAAACGCCGTGGCGTTAGATACGGACTACAACAGCCTGACTGTAAAGGAAAACCATTACGGTTCGGCGAAAGTACTATTGAACCCCTATCTGGCTGTAGGTGAAGAAAATGTTTATGTCGAAATCGACTTCGATGTGAACAACTCGGTTTTTAACATTGTTTCCGGGCCGCACGGCAGCCTGCTGCTGATGCCCACCCTGATCGTCAAGGTCGGCCCCCCGGACGAAGACCCGGAAATCGACGAATTTAAAGGCACGATAGAATCGGTAGAAGCCATGTCCATGGTGGTTACCCTTAATGATGAGACAATTAATATTGCTCTCACGGAAAGCACCGTCCTCGAAATAGACGAACTGTTCACCACCCCCGCCGTGGAAGGATTCGATCTGACTCTCCTCCTCCTCCCCGGCAATATAGTGGAAGTGAAAGGCACCTTAGATGTGGATACCAACACCGTGACAGCCACCTGGATCGAACGCAAAATAGAAAACCACGGCCTGGAATCCCAGGGGCTGGTGGTCGCGCTGGGTGACTTTGCAAATGGAGACTTTTCATTCAACCTGTTGGTCTTAGATCCGAAAGATTCGGGATTTGAACCCGGTTCTATCCAGAACATCCTTTTCGATGCCAACACTATTTTCCTTTACATCGATCCCCCGGAGATAGCGGCAGCCGATCAATTGGCTTTAGGCCAGAAGGTCAGGGTAACCGGTATACCGGAAGAAGCCGCTTTTGCCCAGAAAATAAAACTGCGGGAAACCAAGCTCTGCGGCACAGTCGTAAGCACACACCCGGATGCAAAACAGGTGGTATTTAATGTGGCCAGGATATGTGGCATCGATGTAGAGAACTTCCCCGGGTTTATTAACCCGGTCACCGTGGAATTTGTAAACGACTTCCCCACCACCCTGGAAGCCGACGCTGAAACGAAATTTGAAGGCTTTTTCAACCGTGTTACCATGGATACTTTTGCTGTCTACGTCTATGAAGAAGAAGAGGACGACGACGAAGAAGGTGACGGCGAAGGTTCCACCTGGGTCGGCAAGACTTTTTCTGTTATCAGCTCATCGCCGCTGCAGATCAGCATCACCAGGGGCGATTCCGCGCAAACCTGCACCGTAGTTATGGGTGCGGGAGTGGCTATTGTCGAGAAAGACAGGAGTGTCACCACGCAGATTTCGGAAGCTGAATTGGGAGCCAATATTAATGCCGGTAAATACGACAAAATGAAAGCAAAAGGAAGCTATGATAGTGCAACAAAAACCCTGACTGCTTCTCAGATCGTCATGGATGTGGATAAGAAGTAAAGATATTGAAGTAGATAAGAGAAAAACAAAAAAAGGGGTCGTGCTTCACCGCACGGCTCCTTTTTTTTTAGCCTCCGGCGGGGGTGCTGCGGCGCACCCAGCCTATAAGCTGCTTCGCAGCAGGGTGGTGTTTTTGATTTTAAATAAACAAAAG
>JAGLSW010000846.1 GCA_023135565.1 Candidatus Aminicenantota bacterium
TCTTGACAAAGGGGTCCACTTTAAAGAGAACAATTTCATCATGAGGGTGAACAGCCCTATCACGATATAGAACAATTCCCTATGCGAAAAGAACATTTTGTCCAGGGCTTGAACAATTACATCGAGACATAGAACAGTTTCGTATACTGATAGAACAACCCTGTATATAAACAGAACAATCCCGTAAACAGAAAGAACAACCCTGTATACAGATAGAACATTCCTGTATGCAGACAGAACATTTACGTCAAGACATTGAACAATTTAACCAAAAAACAGGGTATTTGTAATGCAAAGAGAACATTTTTTTGAAACTTTCCCTTTATTTCTTTCGTATAAGAGTTTTAAGTTTTATTCGAAGCAGGAGGCTTTTAAATGAGCGAAAAAGAATTGCGAAAAGAGATCAGTATAAGGTTTAAGAAGATGCGGGACGCTTTAGGGTTTTCCCAGGAGAAGATGGGCGCCAATATGGGCGCAGCGCGGCCCAGTATTGCCAATTACGAACGCGGGGATGCCTTTCCCAACCTGGAAAGTATAAAAATGTTGGCGAATAATTTCGATATATCATTGGATTGGCTGATTGCCGAAAAGGGGCCTATGTTTTTTGCGGGCAAAGCGCAGCAGGAAGCGGGAGTTGACCGGGAAGAATTGCCGGATAATATTGGAGAGATTTTTGATATTATGCTCCGGGTGCCCGCGGTTCGTTATGGGATGCTCAGTTATTTTTACAAAATGAAAAACCTGAACCCGGAGATCATGGAGTTCTCCGAAATCGAAAAAGATTAGGTGTAGTTATGTTTGAGATAGTAGAACGGCCCACTTTGCCCGGGGAGATTTTGTTAGAGGAATTTATGAAACCCCTTGGTATTTCTCGGAACTCCCTGGCGGTGCATCTTGGTGTATCATACAGCCGGATTAACGAAATCATCCAGGGCAGGAGAGCGATTACTACGGACACAGCATTCCGGTTAGCCGCATACTTTGACACCACTCCCGAGTTCTGGCTTAATGCCCGGAATGCCGTAGACATGTTCGACACCTTGCAGGATCATAAGATCGATTACCAGAAAATACGCCGGGATAGTCATGTCTCGCAGGTGGCGGCTATTTAGGCATCCACTGTTTTTTATCACTTTCAAACGCCATCCGATCGGTTGAAAAAAATGACTTTTATGCTATAATATTATTGATAAATTAATTAGGAGTAAAATATGAGGCTTGAGGAAGCGAAAAAAAAATACCACGGAGAGTGGATTGCATTCCAGGTATCCAAAGAGTCGGAAAACCCGGAAGGTAATGTATTACTTCACCAAAAGAATCGCCGGGAATTCGATAAGAAACTTCTCAAAAGCGGGATAAAGAATGTTTACATAACTTTCGCCGGGCCGGTTATTCCTGGAGAATATTCGATTTTTTTTTAATTGAGTAATTCATGCGCAGTTTCACAGACATACCGCTGGTTGTAAAAAACGTAAAACTTATTGGACCATAACACTGCCGGAAACAGTACATGAGACCTATGATACCAAAAAAACACCTATATGATAACCAGACTATTTGGTCAACAGTTTCTTTTTCTTATTCTCTAACTGCATCTCGTAAATACCGGCCCAGGTGATAAAATCTTCTTCATCCCCCAATTCACCCTCTTTAAACTGCCGGTAGAATTCACAGCTCGAGAGTTGATACCTGTGCTCAAATTCTTTTAAATCTATTTCGATATTGATGATTCCATTCTTTAATTCATTTACCTGGCTTTCTATACTCTCCTGGAAAAAGACCTCCTTGTCCGAATGCTGGTCTAATATCTTCTTTATCTTCTGCTCTGTCTTAGGTTGTAATTCAACGCTCAAATTTAACATTTCGTACCTCCATAATTCAAAATTATGGCATCTTTCACACACTAAATATAATAGAAACCGCTGCAAATGTCAACTATTTTCTAATTTTGCCCCGGTCTGCGCCAACCAAAACTAAGAAGCATCGACTCACTCAGCAGGCTCCACAGACCCGGGAACCGGAAGATAAAGCGCAAATTTCGCTCCCCATTCCCCTTCAGGCGGCTCAACCTTCATGCTGCCGCCCATCAGGATCATCCGCTTTAAAGAGAGCGCTAAACCTATGCCTCGCCCCTTTTTTTTGGTGGAAAAAAAGGGCATGAATATTTTTTCCCTGAGATCATCGGAAATAGGCGGGCCATTGTTCTTAAAAAAAATCTTTACAAAAAGTTTGCTGACGTTTTCCACTTCGATGCAAATCTTGCCGCGCTGCTCCGGCACGGCATCCACTGAATTCAACAACAGGTTGAGCATTATCTGGTAAAATATATCATCATCTATAAAAATCTCTATATTATTATCTATAAAACATTGCACGGATATAGCCTTACTTTCGAACATGGCAGTGTTTTGAGATACTATTTTTTCTATTAAAGTCTTTAAATTAAAGGATCTTTTTTCCGGTCTAACAACCGTGGAAAAATCACGCATCCTGTCTAAATAATTGCACAACCTGTCGATCTCGTTGATTGCCCGCTCTATATACTGGCCTTTCTTGGTATCATCCCAGGAAGATAAGCTGCCTAACAATACCTGCAGGGTAGTGGATATAATAGTCAACGGGTTGCCGACCTCATGGACCACCTCGGCAATAAAACTCAACAGCCTATCATAAAAAAGACCCTCTTCCTTACTTTCGATATATATCTTTTTTTGAGATATGTCATTGAGGAATACGATGTAACTGCCGGATGGCGTTCCGTAAACTGCGTAACTTATACAAGAACCGTCCGGGAATTCTATATCACTGCGTATCCGCTGTTCCTTCTGCTCCACTATATATTTTAAGATACCGTCCAGCAGTGCTTGTTCCTTCCCTTCAGCCATGATTGTAAAATGGCTGTTGCAGGAAACATCCCGCCCCAATTCGTTGTTTATCAACAATATACCGGTCTCTATCTTATTAAACATCTCACAAAGGAGAGAAAAAGTGTATCGATCAAATTTCCGTATCAATATTAAAACTCACTTACCAATTCTTCTACTGTTTTTATCAGTTTCATCTTGGCCATGGCTACATTGCCCTTTCTTTTAATAATCAAAACCGTATGAAAATGTCTCTTACCATCATCGAAACACTTGCAGAAAATAAATCCCAACCCGGTGTCCACCTGGATCATGTCGGCTTCGCCAAATCCCGCTTCCCGGGACATGTTCTGGGTGTACAGCAGCGTATCGTGAATTAGGGTACCGGCGGCTGCCATATCTAAACCGGCGGCTTTGCCTTCGCCTTCCAGCATTTCACCCTGGGAAGTAAAAACACCTGCCGCCAAATACCCGGATACTTCTTTTAGGATGGCTAATTTTTTTCTCACAGCGGTATTATGCCCCATCTCATTCGCTGCATGGTCTCCCGGTTTAACCGTTGTTTTGTCCCCGGGTTTATTTTCTATAGGCGCTTTTGCCACATCGATTTTTATTTTTTCTTTTTTTTCTCCTGCCGGGATATCTCCCTGCTTTTTCCTATGTTCATCCATTTTCCTGAACAGGTCCATTATCAACGCCACGAAGGGGGTGCCCATGGTCTTTTTTACCTTATTCTGTAATTTCTTTATGGATATAGAGCCTTTATTCAAACTCATTACCTTCATGATCGCTTCTTCGTCCCGTATCCCGGCGAATTCCGCGCTGATGATCTCACCTTCCTGGAAATAGATAAAACCTGTCTCCCCATTAATATCGATCTGTACCGCTGAAGTTTTACGTTCTAAGTTGACCACCTGCATAACAGCCATTAAATCTATCGATTCGAACAGCACCTCTTCTTCTTTACTAAAGAGATCGATCAGCTTCCGTTTGAACCATTCGACATTAAAAGGTTTGGAAAAAATATCGATATTTCCTAAAGACCTTATGCGCTTGATATTGTCTACCGTATTATAGGCCGACATCACCATTAATTTACCGGAAAATTTGATCTCCTTCAAAAATATCAACAGGTCTATACCGCTTTTCTGCGGCATTCTCAAATCCGTAACGATAATATCATATTCCCTGGATAATACATTCTTGATCGCTTCGTTCACGGAATAACAAATATCGGTCTTAAAGATATCGGCCAGGGGGTCCAGCCCCTCTTTAAGACTTTGTAAAAATAATTTTTCGTCATCAACCAACAATAATCTTTTTGCCATTTTTTTGTTCTCTTCTTTTCATTAAGCCATGCCATGGCGGTAATGAATAATATGTTATATATAATTCAAGTTTCCCACGGTTAGGTGGGTTCGCGTTCCGGGCAAAATCTTGAACAACGCTTAACTTTTTAAACTTCATTGCTATATTTTACAACAGCATCTCGTATGTGTCAATGTTTTGCGACTAATCGAAGGCGCCGCACCGCACCGGAAAAAAAATTCTCTTAGGGGTTGTTTTTTTCTTGTTTATGTTTTATTATTACTGATGGTACCGTAAAAAGTCTTTTTTGAGCAAGGCCCAATTTTGAAGACCCTTTGTTATCGGCAGTCTTCATTTTTAGCATCCTCTATTTTAGACTTTTTACGACATCATCATTACCGGGAAATTTAAAATTTCATCGCCAGGAATGGCCAGAGGCTTTAATCCATGTATATAACAGGTGGTTCTCGAAGAACATGACCAAAATTACCCGGCTCCGGGCAGCATTACAAAAAGAAACAGTAAAGCAGCATATAGTACGGGGCCGGAAGAAAAGAAAAATACTCTATGAGTAATAAAATCGAAGAAAATGCCGCTGAGCCCGGGGCACAGGAAACCGGGTTTCTCGATGCACTATTGTCGACATCCTTCGACGGTATTGTCATCACCGACGTTAACCGGGAGATCATCCTGGCCAATGATACATTTTGCGCCCTTTTAGGTTTATCGCTGCATGAAGTTATAGAGGCCGATTTCTTTTCTTTGCTGGAAAAATTAGACGGTAGCGCGCAGCAGCAGTGGCGGGAACTGGTAGAAAAAGTTCACCGCCAGGGAGAATGCCGCGGCTGTGATTTCAAAATAGATACTAAAAAGGGGACAAAATTCCTGCGCGTCAACGCTTCCCTGCTGGACGAGTTTGAAGGGGAAGAAAAAACCCGCATCCTCAGCACCTGGCAGGATATCACCGAATATAAAGAAGCTGAAAATTTAACCCGCCGGCAGCGCGATTTAGTACAGCTTCTCAGCGCCGCATCCAACTTAGATGAAGCGCTTTCTATCTGTGTAGAGTCGGCCATCGCGCTTTCAGGGATGGATTCCGGCGGCATCTACCTGATAGACCGCACTGCCGGCGATATGCAGCTTATCTATTCCAGGGGACTATCGTCCGAGTTCGTGCAGAGCGCCTCTTTTTTTAAAGCCGACGCGCCGAACACCCGATTAGTCAAAAAAGGAAAACCGGTCTACATCAACTACAATAACCTGCTGCCTGAAACGAAAGACCCGGTACGCAGTCATGAAGGTTTGCGTTTTACTTCTGTTGTCCCGGTACTCCACGAAGGCCATGTGATCGCCTGTTTGAACATTGCCTCTCACAGCCACGAAACCATGCCCGCTGCTGAACGGAACGCGCTGGAAACCTTTGCTCTCCAGATCGGCGGCGTCATTGCCCGTCTCCAGGTAGAAAAAGAGCTGCGCAACAGCGAAGAACGGTATCGCAGCCTGCAGGACAACATACCGGTGGGTATTTTTCGTTCTTCACCGCGGGGTAAAATCGTGTCGGCCAACCCGGCAATGTACAGGATGTTCGGCTGCTCTTCCGAAGAGGAGATGCTGACAATCCCGGCAGCGGACTTCTATTTACATCCTAAAGAGCGCATAGAGCTGTTGGATTTATTGGAAAAGAAAGGCATCGTCACCGATTTTGAAGCCCGGTTGAAGCGTAAAGACGGTTCGACTTTCTGGGGTTCATTCAACATCAAAGGCGTCGCCGATAAAAAGGGCCGCATCGTTTCCCACGACGGCATCATGGAAGACATCAGCGAACGTAAAAAATGGGCGGAGGCTATCGTTCGCGCCAGGGAAGAATGGGAACGGACTTTCGACAGCGTACCGGATATGATTACTATCTTAGATAAAAAGCACACCATTCGCCGGGTTAACAAAGCATTAACCGATAAATTAGGCATTTCCGCGGAGGACGCTGTAGGTCAACCCTGCTATAAGGTTATTCATCATATAGGTAATCCACCGCGCTACTGCCCCCACAGCAAAATGCTGCAAGACGGCCAGGAACACACAGTAGAAATTCATGATGATCGTTTAGGTTTAGATCTGCTCATCACGGCATCGCCGATGTACGACTCTAAGGGCAAATTAAGCGGCGCTGTTCACGCCGCACGCGATGTTACGGAACGCAAGAATATGGACAAGGAACTGCAAAAAGCCGAAAAACTCGAATCCTTAGGACTTCTTGCCGGAGGTATTGCCCACGATTTTAATAACATCTTATCCTCCATCCTGGTTAACATCGGCATGTCGAAGATTTATGCCGGCAAGGAGGGCAAATCCCTGTCCCGGATGAATGAAGCGGAAAAAGCCGTTTTACGGGCAAAAGACTTAACCCAGCAGTTGTTGACCTTTTCCCGGGGCGGCGCTCCGATTAAGAATCCTGCTTCCATTGCAGCTTTGCTCAAAGACACGGCGGAATTTGCCTTAAGCGGCTCCAATGTGAGATGTGACTTCTCTGCCGCAGGCGGTCTATGGGATGTAGAAATAGACGAAGGGCAAATAAGCCAGGTGATCCAGAACTTAGTGTTAAATGGTTCCCAGGCCATGCCGCAAGGAGGGACCATCTACATAGGAGCAAATAATGTATCCCTTAAAACCGGCGACTTACCTCCCCTTAAAGAAGGGAAATATATAAAAATCGAAATGCAAGACCAGGGTGTCGGTATCCCGCGGGAACATTACACGAAAATATTCGATCCTTTTTTCTCTACCAAGCAGAGGGGCAGCGGTTTAGGGCTTTCCACTGCTTATTCCATAGTCAAAAAGCACAGTGGCTTGATCACCGTGGAATCTGAATTGGGCAAAGGAACGACCTTTTATATTTACTTACCGGCCACCGGGGAAAAGAAGAAAAAGAAAAAGAAAGAGGATTTGCGAACAATTGCCGGTCACGGGAGAATACTGTTGATGGATGATGAGGAGATGGTGTTGGAAGCCACGGGTGATATGCTGCAAGAAATGGGTTACACCGTGACAACGGCTGAAGACGGCGAGGAAGCCATAAAATTATACGAAGCAGCCGGGCAGGCGGGCGAACCTTTCGAAGTGGTGATTATGGACCTGGTCGTACCCGGTGGAATGGGCGGCAAAGAGACCATCGAGAGGCTTTTAGAAATCGATCCCGGTGTCAGGGCAGTGGTTTCCAGCGGTTATTCCACGGACCCGGTGATGGCGCATTATGAAGAGTATGGTTTTGTAGGCGCAGTATCCAAGCCTTATAAGATCATAGACATGAGCACCGTGCTTCACGAAGCCATGAGCAAAAAATCGAAAAGGAAGGCCGGAAGAAAAGCCAGCTAACGATAAAAACTTTTAAAAAACCGCTTCGCGGCTAAAGGTGGTGATAGCTCTTCTATCTAATCAAAAGTTTGGCCCCCGGCAGGGACTACCTTCCCCACGCAGTGGGGTTTTTCAAAAGGGTTTTGGCCGCCGGAGGCAAGTTAACGCTACAAATTAAAAAAATCTAAGGAACGGTACTGTAAAGCCTCCTGTATGTGCTGCGCTTTGATATGCTCGCTGCCTTCTAAATCGGCCCCGGTGCGCGAAATCTTCAAAATCTTAAAATAACTGCGGGCGCTTAAATCCAATTTCTCTACCGCCATTTTTAACAATCTTTCACTCTCTTTGTCGAGAACACAGAACTTCTTAATCTCCCGGTTATTCATCTGGCCGTTGGCAAAGAGTGTATTGCGCAGCTTTTGGAACCTTTCGAGTTGAATATTCCTGGCCTTTACCACTCTCTCTTTTATGGCCGCCGAACTTTCGCTCCTGGTATTGGAAGTGATTTCATCTATGTGGACTTTTTTGACTTCGATTTGCAGGTCGATCCTATCCAACAGGGGCTTCGAAATGCGCGAGTAGTACCTCCTTTTCTGCGCCATGGTGCAGCCGCCGAAATCGGGGTCTTTTATCCCCACCGAGTCTTCACAGGGATTCATCGCTCCTACCAGCATAAATTTCGCCGGGTAAGTTTGGGAAATCAAAGACCGGGAAATGGTGATCTCGCCGTCCTCTAAAGGCTGACGGAGAACTTCTAAAGCCGATTTTTTAAAATAAGGCAGTTCATCTAAGAACAACAAACCGTTATGAGCCAGGGAGATTTCCCCCGGCGCCGGGTATTTGCCGCCGCCGCTGATGCCCACATCGGAGATGGTATGATGGGGTGAACGAAAGGGCCTCGTATAGACGAGGTTGTCCCGGTTGTTCAGCAGTCCGGCTGCACTATAGATCAAAGAAGTTTGCAATATTTCTTCATCGGTCATATCGGGCAGGATGGTAGGCAGGGCTTTGGAGAGCATCGACTTGCCCGAACCCGGAGGCCCGATCATCAGTACGTTATGAAAACCGGCGGCAGCGATTTCCAATACTCTTTTGGTCAGGTATTGGCCTTTTACTTCGCTAAAATCTCTATCCGAATTTTTGTTCACATTTTTCCCGGCCCGGTATTTGAACTTTTCAAAGTCCTGGGGTTTCAACACGAATTCTATCACCTCGTTGAGGTTTTTTAAGGCATAGACATCGACCTCTTTTACAAAGGAGGCTTCGCTGCCGTTTTTATAGGGGATGACCACCCCCTTATATCCTCGTTCTTTGGCAAAAATAGTTAGGTTTAACACACCTTTCACCGGGTTCAACCGGCCATTCAGGTTCAGTTCGCCATAAAAAAGGTAGTCATCGAAAACCTCGCTTTGGAAAAAATTCATGTTTTTGATAATGCCTACGGCGATAGGTAGGTCTAAAGAGGAACCTTCTTTCTTAATATCCGCCGGGGACAGGTTGACCACTATTTTCGTACTGACCGGGTATTCGAAACCGGAATTTTTGATAGCAAATTTGATCCTCTCTTTGCTTTCGTTAACCGCGTTATCGGGCAGTCCCACGATGGTAACTCCGGGGATTCCTTTAGAGAAGCCCACTTCTACTTCTGTTGCCACCACTTCCAGTCCGTTCATCACTACAGAATTGATTTTGCTAACCATCATCATTTATATCACATATCTTTAATTTTTTCAATGCCCATTGATAGTGACCAGCAATTCTCTTTTTGAAAAATTTTTCCATAAATACTACTGAATTTTTCCTGTATAGAACCAGATATTC
>JAGLSW010000847.1 GCA_023135565.1 Candidatus Aminicenantota bacterium
CCCTCAGCGCCACCCCTCTCAAGAGGGGACTGCGCTGGTAGACCTTTCTGAGAACTTTGAGAAGCGGTCTGGGCTGGCCGGTAAACAAAAAGAGGCCGAATGGGAAAAGCGGCAGCGGCAGGCGGTGCATCCGCTGGCGGAGCGGTTTTTGCAATATCTTACTTCCTGCGCCACCAAGACGCTGATCACCACGCGGCTGACGCCTTTTGTTTTGGAGGAACTGAGTGGGGTAAGCCGGGTGTTTTTGGCCGGGCTGTCGCCTGCGGATGCGGTGGATTTTATGAGAAACGAAGGGGTGTTGGGTACGCGGGCGGAGTTGGAGGGGGCCGGGAAAGTTTACAACAATCATCCATTGATGGTAAAGCTGCTCTGTTCGGCGGTGAAGCGCAGCCGCAAGAAAGACATCCAATCGGCTTACACACAGAATATTATAGAAGAGGAAAAGCCGCAGAAGATATTGAACCGCAGTTTCGATCTGCTGTCGAAAGAAGAGAAAGAGATCGCCTCCACTATCGCTGTTTTTCGCGGCGTTTTCGATTTCGCATCAGCACAAGCTTTGTTCCCAAAAATAGCGGAAGAGCGGCTCTGGCAGTCGCTGATGGAGTTGCGCAGCCTGGGTTTTTTGTTTTATGATGAGCGGGGCGAATCATTCGATTTCCACCCCATCCTGCGTTCTTTTTTGTACGATAGTTTGACCGACCGGGCCGCCGTGCATGACCAGGCGGTGGTTTATTTCCAGGCCCTGCCCGAAGAAAAAAAAGTGGTTACTTTAGACGACCTGACTCCGGTGATCGAACTCTATTTTCACCTTGTCAAAGCCGGGAAGTACGATGAGGCGCGGGAACTGTTTCATGCAAGAATCGACAAGCCAACATACTATCAATTATCAGCTTACCAGTTACAAATAGAGCTTTTAAAGGGATTATTTCCTGATGGCGAAAGTCATTTACCCAAGCTAAAAAACGAAAGTGATCAAGCGTTGATATTAAATGATTTAGCCAATGTTTACGCCCTCTCCGGTTTGCCCCAAAAAGCCGTGCCGTTGTTCAAGTCACAAATGAAATTGCGAGAAAAACAAGGCAGCAAAAAAAATCTTGCCATCGGCCTGGGAAATGTGGCACATATGGCTCAACTGCCGATCGGCCAACTCTGCGCCGCCGCGGGCCATCTGCGCAAAAGTATCGAACTTTATATAGCAATAGAGACTAAATTCGATGAGGCCATCGGCCACCGGGAGTTGGGCCGGGCGCTGGCTTTTCGGGGCTGGGTCAGGGGCTTGAAGAATCATAATCCATCAGGAAGAAACACCACTGCCGAAGATGAATTGGACAAATCTACTGCTTACTGGAAAAAAACAGGACATTACCAGGGCTTAAGTGTGGATTATGCTTACCGCTGCCTATTCGCCCTCATGCAGGCGCGGCTGTCCGGCGTTCAAACCGGGCAGGAGAAAAAGTGCGCGGCGCTGAGCCTGGATGCGTTAGCTCACTCTATAAAATCATTAGATTACTGTGAATTAAAAGCAAAATCAAGGCCAAATACACGTGATTTTGTCCGCGCTTATTGGCTCTTAGGCGAGGCATTGGTGCAGTGCCATATTTCCGGCGCAAAGGTGAAGCCTTTCGAGGCCGCTTTTTATGATGAGCATTTCCAGCAGGTGAAAGAAACGCTACCGGTACAGCCGGGGGCGGAAATCACCGCCGCCGAACGCTGCCTACATGAGGCGCTGCGCCGCTGCCGCCGGGTGAATCTCGTAGAAATGGAAGCGGATATCTTAATAGGATGCGCCCGCCTGGAATGGGCAAAGGCAGGGGCGGGGAAGAAAACGAAAGGCTTCACCGAGGCCGAAAAACTGCTGAGAGAAGCCCACAATGTTGCTCTGCGCAACGGCTACCGGCTGCGATTGGCCGACCTGCACCTGCTCTGCGCGCAGATACTTTTGGGGCAAGAAAAACCGGGAAAGCTGCTCGACCTGCCCGCCGCGGCACACCTGCAAAAAACCGAAGAGTACGCTCTCGACGTGTCGGAATTCGATGATCTCTACAAATCGGAAGACGCGCATTTTTACGACAATATCCCGGAATACGAAATGCTGAAACGCGGCCTCAGCGACGCAGAACGCATCGAAAACGGTTACCGGGTGGCGTACAGCATGGCCGAAGCATTAGAAAAAAAGCTTTAGCCACAGAGCGCACAGAGGGGGGGCAGCGTGTGAGCGCTTTTGATTCTCAATCATAAAAAGTTTTGGTGCGCCAGGATAAGCTGGCACATTTCAGAGGGTTCGAGTCCCTCACGGGTAAAGTTTAGCAAGCAGCCCGTTATCTATGTTGCATTTAAGGAGGTAACGAATTAAATGAAGCCAACAAATGAAAGGTTCCAGGCCGCAACGCAAGTGAATGTTGTAAGCCTCGAAAGATTATGTGTGACAAAGGGCGACAGTTTCA
>JAGLSW010000848.1 GCA_023135565.1 Candidatus Aminicenantota bacterium
GCGTACGGGGTTGAAAAAGTTTGAATAAAATTCTTGTTAATTTAGAGGGTGGGTGCGCCGCACCCCCGAAGGCAAACATAAAAAAAAATGAAACTTTTTCCTACTTTTTTGCATCTTAGGGATATGAATACAAAAAATTTATTTAGGAGGATGTAACGAATGAAAAAACTGGAAAAATTTTTTAGCGGAAGAGTCGTCGCAGTACTTGTTTTAGTACTGCTGATGGTAGGCGCATCCGCGCTTATGGCCGGGGAAAAAGCCGGGAAAGGCTTTTTGGGAGTAAATATTGCCGATTTGACCGAAAAGGATCAGCAAAAGCTCAAAGCTGACTTCGGCGTCCTGGTTATCAACGTAATCGAAGGAACCGTAGCGGAGAAAGCCGGTATCGAAAAACATGATGTGATCCAATTCTTTAACGGCGAGAAGATTCTCGAACCCATCGATCTGACCAAAGCGGTGCAGGCTGTGGAAGCAGGGAAAAAAGCCAAAGTCAAACTCCTGCGTCAGGGCAAAGCCAAAATCATACCCGTTACCCTGGGCAAATTGAAAGAGAAGAAAAAGGAGTTTTCCTGGTTCGATTCTAAGGGTAACAAATTCTTCGATACCGACAGTTTTAAAAAGTTCGCCCCCAGGGCCGGTAGAGATTTCTATTTTTCCAGCGGTAAAAGCGGCGGCTATATGGGTATTCAGATGCAAGACCTAAACAAAGACTTAGGCGAATATTTCGGCATCAAAGACGGGCAAGGCGTTCTTATCGTTAAGGTAGTAAAGGACAGCCCGGCGGAAAAAGCCGGTCTGAAAGCCGGCGACGTGATCCTCGAATTAGACGGCAAGAAAATGACCGGTTCGTCGAAAGTGAGCAAAGTGGTTTCCGCTTATGAGAAAGGCGATAAAGTAGACCTTAAGATTGTCCGCCATAAGAAGAAAAAGGTTTTGAAAGTAGAATTAGGCGAGAAAACCGGGACGAGTCAGTTCAATTTCAAGGGCCTGAAAGGGTTACAAAAATTAGAGCATTTAAAGCACCTGGAACATATCAGGGTTCCCAACGTTAAGATGTTTATAGACGAAGACGGTGAGCATAAGATCATCATGCATGATGAAGAGCTCAAAGAAAAAATGAAGCAAAAGCAAAAAATAGAAGAGGCAAAGAAGAAAGCCAAAAAAAAGAAAACAAAAACCAAAAAAGAACATATCTAAAAGGCCGGAAACACAACAGTTTATAACCATCCGTGGTTAAATGTTTCTAACTCCCTGTAAATAAATAAAAAAGGGCACCCGGAAACCGGGTGCCTTTTCTTTTATCTTCCGGGGATTTATCCTGCAAAATTTGCACGTTTGAACGCACCTGATCAACGACAACTAGAACTCCCTCCTGACGACAACTAGAATTCCCGGTCAACGACAAATGATGCAGTAAAAAACCGCCCGGTAAACTTATATTTTTTTTCCTCCTTTAATATCTGAAAATGCCGCCATAACCCGGTAAAATACGCTTTCTTTATCGTTCATCATTTTCAGCATAGCTTTGATTTTTCCCTTATCATGGTGATCGAAGTTGTTAAAATCCATGCTTTCTTCAAACATGCTGCCGCTGCCGGTGAGAATGAAATTGATATTCACGTTGTGCACAGAGGCCAGGTAAAACAAAAGGATCGAGGAAGGTCTTTGTTTACCTATTTCGGATTCAGAAACGGAAGAGCCGGAGATGCCGGAAGCGTAAGCTATTTCTTTTTGTGTGACCTTGAGAGTTTTTCTAACCTCTTTAAGACGCTGACCGATTTTATCCAGGTGTTTTTCAATCATGATTACCTTATTTGTATTCCTTGATGATACTTGTTGTATAACCGCTTTTCCGTGTAAAAAAGAGGTGAGCATACAAGTCAAAGTGGTAGTGCGGGAGTTCTGTGCTTTTGCGTTTAGGTATAATTTCTATTACTGTTTTGCCTTTGAGTGTTTTTAACTGCTCTGCTATTTCCTCTTGTTCCTTTTCCTCGAATTGCAGGAATACAAAGTCAGGTATCAGCAGGATATTTCGGTCAGAGGCAGCGGCGATCTTTATTAAAAGCTCTGCTTGTTCATTAATTTCGAGTTCTTTAAACAGGACTTTCGATGTAACCGGTAGACCGGCAAGTTTTTCCAGTTGTCTGACTTTCAGGTCAGCGGGGAATTTATCAGGCTCAGGCAGGTAAAAGACCGGCTGTGAAGATTCGATCTTTTTTCCATCCAGGGTAATTTTGCCGTTAAATTCTTTGTGGGTTTTGCCGGTAAGGGCGGCAAAAACCTGGTCCGCAAAGTAACGGGGTTTGACTGCCTGTAGGCAAATGTATCTATCTCGCTTTATATCGAGTTCTATTTTTTCAAAATCGACCGCTCTTTCCGGTGGGATTCGGAACATTCTTTTGAAGCCGAAAAGGCTCAAGAAATAAGCAGCGACTATCCAACCAAAAAAGATAATCGCTCCGGGAACGAAGTAAGCGGGTAGAGCGGGTTTAGCGTGAAATACTTGTTCTTCTCCTTCGATGAAGGGGACTACTTTGATATTTCCCTTTAAAACCCAGTTATCTATATAGAATCTGACAAAATCCTTGTGTTTGTCTATACAGTTTTTATAAAATTCGATGTATTGCCGGTATCCCCTTGAACTGAGCTCGTTATTGAGCATCTTGTAAAAAGTAACCGGGTTAAAAATACTCCAAAAATGCAGACTATCTGTAATATCGGCAATTTTATTCATGTTTTCGGTTTCAATATTCTGGATTTTTTTGAAATCCACATTCCAGTATTGTTCATAACGCAATCGAATTTCTTTTAATCTATCGGTATTACTATCAAATCTCTCATTTATTTCGAGGAGTGATTTTTCATAATCCGTATGGATTTTCTTTTTCCTGCTTTCAAGACTGTATCTCGATTCAAGTTTATTATCTGAATATTTTTCAAATG
>JAGLSW010000849.1 GCA_023135565.1 Candidatus Aminicenantota bacterium
AAAAGTTTGATCAAAACTTTTGTTTAATTTCATTCGTTTCCGGGTGAGGCTCGCATCATGAAGAACTACCATAGAATTTATTATACCATGAATGAAGGTTTTTTCAAGGCCGGGTATGAAAAAAAAACGAGGCGCGAATGCCGCCCGTTAAAAAAAAAGGGGGACAAGCTAATTCTTTCTTCTCCCCGGAGCATTAATCATTGAACATTGATAATTGACCCGAGACTGCCCCGGGAATAAATTTTCGTTTTTTTTTATCAACCTATTGCAATAGTTTTCTTTTTTTTATAAAATATCCCTGGAATTATTAAAGCCTTAAAGAGAGGTCGCAACGAAGGACTATGCCGGCAAAGAAGACAGATACGACAGTGACCAAACAAGAGCTGATAAAAGAAAACGAAGAACTGCGCCGGCAAATAAAAGATATAAAAAAAAACCAGGACGTAAAAGATAAAAGAAAAGAGCATGAGAACAGGAAAAAATATCTTTCTCTTTTCGACAATATTTTAAACCCGGTATTTATCTACGACGCCGCTACTTACAAGTTCCTCCATTGGAACAAAGCAGCCAGGGAAAAGTATGGCTACAGCGGCGAAGAGATACTCGACATGACTCCCTTCGATCTTCATCAACCGGAAGATTTTGAAAAAGTGCGCAAAGGCATAGATAAGACCAGCGGCGATACTTCCGAAACCTTTACTCATTTTACCAAAGAGCGCCGCCCGCGAATAGTAGAAATTATGACCGAAGAGATTTATTTTGACGGCACCCCGGCCTGGATGCGCATCACTCACGATATCACCGAACATATTACCATGGAAGAAGAACTGCAAAGATACAGGCACCGCCTGGAGGAGATGGTAGACGAAAGAACCGTAGAGGTGCTGCTGGCCAACAAGCAGTTGAAAGCGGAGATCAGGGAACGGCAAAAAGCGGAATTGTCCATATTAGAAAGTGAAAAAAAATTCCGTAACATGATCGAGAAATCCAGGGACGGTGTTTTGCTGGTAGATGAAGCCGGTTCGATTATCGAGTGGAACGAAGGGCAGGAGGGTATCTATGGCGTCACCCGGGCTATGGTGATCGGCAGCAAGGTCTGGGATGTCCTGCACCGGCATGAACCGGCAGAGAAAAGAACCGACAAGAATTATAAAAAAAGAAAAGAACTGTGGGAAAAATTTTTTAAAACCCGGGTAAATCCTTTCCGGGAGGACCTCCAGGTGTCGCAGATCGAACTTCTCAATGGGGATTTAAGGGATATCCAGCAGTTATATTTCACTATCGAAACCGACAGGGGCAAGATGATGACCTGTACCACCCGCGATATTACTACCATGCAGATGATGGAGAAGCAGCTTTTCCAGGCCCAAAAAATGGAAGCTTTAGGCACCCTGGCCGGTGGTATTGCCCATGATTTCAATAATGTGTTAGGCGCCATCATGGGGTACACGCAGTTGGCTTTAAGGAAAGTGGAAGAAGAATCTCCTGTGCAAAAATATCTTAAGCAGGTTAACACTGCCTCCAAACGGGCGTCGGACCTGGTAAAACAGATTCTTACTTTCAGCCGCCAGGAGAAGCGGGAGAAAGAACCGCTGCAGATCGGTATAATCGTAAAGGAGGTCACCAAGCTGATACGTTCCTCGATGCCGGCAACCATCGAGATCGTCACCAAAATCGAAGCGGAGAAGAGTTTTGTCCTGGCCGACCCCACCCAGGTTCACCAGGTATTGATGAATCTCTGCACCAATGCCGGTCATGCCATGAAAGAGCAGGGCGGCACCCTGGAAGTCAGGTTAACCGAAGAGGAAGTGGAAACCGGTCTTTACAAAGACCTGAAACCCGGCCTGCACTTGAGGTTATCGGTAAGCGATACCGGTTATGGCATCGAGCAGAAAATTCGGGACAAAATTTTCGAACCTTTTTTTACTACCAAAGCGCCCGGTGAAGGCACAGGCATGGGGCTAGCCGTAGCTCACGGAATCATCCGCAGTCATAACGGTCATATTTCGGTTTATAGTAAAGAAGGGGAAGGCACTACTTTTTCGATACTCCTGCCGGTGATTGTCAACGTTATTCATAAGAAAACCCAGGAAGGGGAAGAGACTCCTACCGGCAGTGAGAACATACTCTTAGTGGAGGATTACTCCCCCCTGCTGGAAGCGGAGAAGAGCCTGCTCGAAGAGCTGGGTTACAAAGTAACGGCAGTAACCAGTGGTGTAGAGGCTTTCGAGATATTTAAATCCGTACCGGATCGTTTTGCTATCGTTATTACTGATTTTATAATGGCAAAAATGACCGGGGCCCAGCTTATCCGCCAGGTTCACGACATCAAGCCCAACCTACCGGCGATTCTTTGCACGGGATATGGTGATGTAATCTCCCAGCAGAAAGCTGACGTCTTAGGGATCGGTGATATCGTGATGAAGCCCATCGACCTGGGTCGTATCGCCAAATCGATCCGCAAATTGATCGACGAAAAATAGTTACAGGCCCCTCATAGGCTCCCCACGCCGTGGGGCCTAAAAACGACTGGCTATAATAGCTGAACAGACGATAGTGGAAAGTAACCGTCTATCTTACCGCGACAGGCAGCCCCTTATTGGTTCCCCGTGCCACGGGGCTTATTGGTCCCCCGTTTCACGGGGTTCTTTTGGAGTAAAGAAGTACCTACCGATAAGGATTGCTCCCATGCCGATAAGCAGTACACCCACCAGTATGGTATTTTCGATAATTGCCGCATAGAATACAGCCGCCAGGATCAATAGGATAAAAGAGGGGATCAGGTATTCCCATTTTTTTGAAACCAGGAAAAGTCCTAAGAACCCTAAGCCCGGACCGATCAAGAAATTGGGCCAAGTTTCCGCGACATTGCCCCAGGAAGTAAAATTAAGCCAGAGGAAATAGCCGCAGAAAAACAGCAGTATGATGACAGGCAGTATGACGCCTTCCGATTTTTTCCTATCCTGGAAGTAGGTGGTGGCCATCAGACCTATGGGTATCAACATAAACAGGGGCCACAATTTCGCCACGCTGAGAACGGGCACTAAGTTGATAACCAGGAACAGCACCCCGATTCCTACCAGTATAGCGCCGAAAACCAGCGGGCCGAGTTTACTTTCTTTATTCTTTTGTTCGTTCATCAGGAACCTCCAAATATTAGTAGTAATATTATAAACGTAAAGGGTGAGTTAAAAGTTCCCGTCCGCGGGTTGTGGCTGTGCAATTTAAGAAAAAAATAGCTTTTGTATTCCCCCCTCAATAAAAGTTTTGTTCAAACTTTTCCAAAAGTTTGGCCCCCGGCAGGGCCGCCGGAGGCAAGTCTTTTTTAGTTTTTTCCAGAACTGAATAGTTACTGATTTAGACCTCTCGATATTGACGTGTCAATAAATCACCCGTTACTTTCTTCCCGGA
>JAGLSW010000085.1 GCA_023135565.1 Candidatus Aminicenantota bacterium
TTTAAACTTTCCTGGATTAACGCGGTTTTTGGAAGATTTGGCTGAAATCCCGAAACCCTTGTTAATTCAGCGTTTCAACAAAATAATGACGCGGCCCTGCAGGGCCGCCGGAGGCGGTTGTATAGTAGGGTGATTTATGTTAAACTCTCACTTATAATTTTTCTGATTAAAATTAACCTATAAAATTACCGAAAAATGAAAGTAATTACATTTATATTGGCAGGCGGCCAGGGCAAACGGTTAAGGCCCCTGACATTCGCCATACCCAAACCGCTCCTGCCTATAAAAGAGAAGCCCATCCTTGAAGTAATGCTGCAAAAATTAAGAAAGCATAACTTAACGGATATTATTTTGTCTTTAGGTTATAAAGGTTTCCTCATCGAAAACTATTTCAAAGACGGCAAAGGCTTCGGCTTGAACATCCGCTATTCCGTCGAAGAGAGAATCTTAGGCACCTGCGGCCCTTTGACCTTAATCAAAGGATTCGTGGCTAAAGACGACGTCATATTGGTAATGAACGGCGATATCGTCACCAACCTGAATTTTACAAAATTTATCGCCTCTTTTACCTCCCAAAAACATGACCTCATGATCGGCGTAAAAAATTATAAGCACAAACTGCCCTTCGGCGTCATCGATTTGAAAGACCACCGTTTTAACGGCATTATCGAGAAACCGGAGAAAAGTTATTTAATCAGCACAGGTATTTACCTGCTCAAAGCGGAACTGATACAGCGCATCCCCGAAGGGAAAAAATACGACATGACCGATTTAATCAGCGATTTGCACCGGGACGGGGAAAGCATAGGGATTCACCGCATCAGGGAGATGTGGAAAGGGATCGAAAATATCGATGATTTAAACTATATGAGAAAAAGGACGTGAAAAAAATGAAAGTATCTATAATAGTGCCGACACTCGATGAGATACATACTATCGGAGAACTACTCAACCAGGTGGACCAGGTAGATATGGGACATGAAAAAGAGATTATCATCGTGGACGGGAATTCCGCCGACGGCACCCGGGATGTGATCGAAGATTTTGCAAAAAAACGCAGCTATGTCAAGTTCATTTTTGAAGACAAAGCCGAAGGCAAAGGCAGAGCAGTACGGCGGGGAATAGATGAGTCTACCGGGGATGTGATTATTGTCCAGGACGGCGACTTAGAAGTGTCTCCTTTCGAACTGCCCAAACTGGTCGAACCTATAGCAAAAGGAGAGTATGAAGTAGTTTATGGTTCGAGGTTCTTGAACGGCAGGGGCCTGACGCCGATAAGCAGTTATATCGGCAACCGTGTGGTCACTACGCTGATGAATGTGCTTTATCTTGTCCGGTTAACGGATATTGCCACCTGTCATAAGATTATAAAAAAGAGCGCCTTGAACGGGATAGAATTAAAGGCCCGGTCTTTTGATTTCGACTCGGAAATCACGGCGCGCCTCTTGAAAAAAAATATCAAAATAAAAGAACTGCCCATAGATTATACCCCCCGTACCGTAAAGGAAGGGAAAAAGCTGCGCTGGTCTCATGGTTTTAGGGTAGTGTTTTCGATTATAAAGAACCGTTTTTCGCATTGACACAGCTTTTGTAATCCCGGCCCACAGAGCGGCCCACGAAAGCGGGTGAAATGATTTCTTCACGAGAAAAAATCATCGCAAAAAAAATTCTGAATAGTAGTTCTTCATGATTGACTGTCCCCTTTTTTTCGAACAAAACTTTTTTTGAGCGATAATCGGGCGTGAACGGAATATGAACTGCATTAGATCATTTTTTCTAAACCTGAATTGTTACCCTTTTGGTAATTGATAAATATCGCGGGTTATGATATAGTTATACTTTCTCCACCTATAAAAACAGGACAGAAAAATGTACGCGGATAAAACCAAAAAAGAACTCATCGCCGAGTTGGAGGCATTGCGAAAACGAAACGCCCAATTAGAATCCTTAGAAAAAAAACATAAAGCAGCGGCTTCGAAACAAAAACAGGGGGAATGCGACCGGCAATTAGATACCACCCGGACAATACTGGAGAAAATGCCCATCGGCATCGTCATTGTAGATAAAAATAAGAAAATCAAAAACGTAAACAAAAGGATTCTCAAAATGATGGAATTGGATTCCAAAAAAAAGATCGTGGGCAAGATATGCCACCTATTCATCTGCAGCCAGGATTATGACGACTGCCCGATTCTCGATCTCAACCAGGAAATCAACCAATGCGAAACCAAATTGATTTGCAATGGCGGTAAAGAGATCCCGGTGTTGAAAACAGTGATACCCATCACTTTAGATAACGAGGAGGTCCTGCTGGAAACCGTCGTCGATATCACCGAACAAAAGAAGAAGGACGAACAGTTAAGAAAATTATCAAGGGCCATCGAACAAAGCCCCACTTCCATCGTTATCACCGACACGGAGGGAATCATCGAATATGTTAACCCGGCATTTACAAAAGTTACGGGGTACTCTTTCGATGAAGCCATGGGCCAGAATCCACGCATACTAAAACCGAAAGAAAAAAAACCCGCGGAATATAAAGAACTCTGGGATACGCTGCTTTATAAAAAGGTATGGCAGGGAGAATTCCGGAATGTGAAGAAAAGTGGCGAGTATTACTGGGAAAGCGCTTCTATCGGCCCGGTGTTAAACGAAAAAGGCGAAATCACCCATTATGTGGCGGTAAAAGAGGATATCACCCTGCGCAAAAAAGCAGACGAAGCGCTGCGCAGATCAGAACAAAACCTGCGCGAAGCAAATGCCACCAAAGACAAGTTGTTTTCGATAATAGCCCATGATTTAAAAAACGCTTTTAACGTTATATTGGCGGGAACTTCCCTCTTATCGGAGGGGATTCATAAATTTAAAAAAGAAAAAATCGTTTACTTTGCGGAAAAATTGAGCGATTCAGCCGAAAACACGAATAAATTATTAGACAATTTGCTTACCTGGTCCCGTTTGCAGATGGGCAGGATCGAATCGAAACCCGGCAATATAAAATTGATTAATATAATACAGTTTACTCTAAAACTTTTTTCCGGGCCTGCAAAAGAAAAGAATATCACCTTCAACCTATCGATCCCGGGGGATATATGCGTATATGCGGACTTCGATATGTTGGATACCGTGATCCGCAATCTTATCAATAATGCGATCAAATTTACTAAACCCGGCGGCAGCGTCGATATCGTTGTTTCAAATACAGGCGAAAATTTTGTCGAAACCTGTGTGGCGGATACGGGAACAGGAATCGAAGCGGAATATTTACCCGAACTGTTTAAGCTCGACTCGAAATTCAGGAGAAAAGGGACCGCCGGCGAAAGGGGAACCGGGCTCGGTCTTCCCCTGTGCCGGGAATTTATAGAGAAAAACGACGGCAAAATCTGGGTGGAAAGCGAACCGGGCAAAGGCAGTACATTTAAGTTCACCCTGCCCAAACCGGGGGGCGGGCTTGGGGGCTAAAAACCAGGTTGGCAGACGGGGGCGGCGTTTCCAGTCTATGAGGGGCTTTCTTGATAGCTCTCTGAGAGTTCTACGAGCACATTCCCCTCTTGAGACTTGCCAGGAGGTGGTTCCGAATTTCGAGGTACGAGGAATGCGGAAGCGGGGTGTGTTAGCCCCACCGGAAAGTTTGTTTTTTCAGCGATCTTTCACAAAGTATAAGTAAAAAACGGACTAAAAATCAAACGATAAAGGCTTCATCGGGAAGTAAACTCTAAACTGCCGTTATCGAAGTAAATTATCAGTCTATTGTTTTCGATTTCATATTGTGAAGCGCTGTTTAAAGCGGCATGAAAGTCCGTATCTTTCGAATCATCGCCGCAGTAGGCTTCCGTACAGTTGCCGGTATAAATCGTTATCGCATTGTTCCCGCCGGTTAGGTAAGTGCCGCCGCAAAAATTACAATCTACCTCCATATCCACTGCGCCATTCTTTTGAAACAGCAGGGAAAAGGTTTTCTCGATTGGTACGATATTCGCGGGCGCATAGCGAATGGCTTCCAGTATCCATTTGACGCCTGTCAATATCCCGTCCGCGGCGCCCGTCTTACATCCGGAAAAGCCGGATAGACCTGCGATCAGGATACAAACTATAAAAACCGCCGCTGTTTTTTTCACTGCTTCCTCCTGCGCTCCGGTAGTCCTCTTTTCCCCCGCAAACGCAGTCCGGGTGGGATATATGCCTCGGGAAAAAAAAGAAAAATTAATAAGCCGGACTATAAATCCTTAGCTGTAACACCTGCTGCAAGAAATGTCCAACCGCATAACATGATCCAGTAGTGGTACCGGGTTGCATAGGGGATGTTGACAAAGTGTGCGACCAAACTAATGATAACAAATAGTAAGGAAATAACAAAAAAGATTTTATTGGGCGCTGAAAGTTTCATAAAGACCTCATCTTACTTCCTCCTCCCCCGCGGGCGCAGCCCAGGTGGGACATACGCCGCGGGGAAAAAGAGGAAGAACTGACTCAGGCTAAGCTAAAAGCCTTTTAACGCTACACCGGCGGCAAGAAAAGCCCAGCCGATTAACAATATCCAGTATTGGTACTGGGTTGCAACGGGAATGTTGACAAAGTGTGCAACTACGCTAAGAATGACAAGCAGTAAAGAAATCATAAAAACGATTTTTTTGGGTGGTGTAAGCCTCATAATGGCCTCCTTGGCTTTTTAATTGATATTTTGTAAAAGTTTGCCAAAACACAAACTTTTTTTTCGTCACTGTTGTTCCGGGTACATACATAAAAAAAAGATGCTGCCCTCTTTTGCATTGAAAGATAAATACCTCTCTCTCTTGCCGGGAGGGAGAGCGAGCTTGTTTTATATCTCATGGAGTATATATTAAAATAAAAAAAACTTTTTTGCAAGAGATAGTATCAAAAAAAACAATTTAATTCACCATAAAGGCAAGCGAGGGATATTCTCCCATCAAAAACGGGCTGTTTTCAAACTTCTTCTTTGACTTTTTTAGGCAGGTCAATTATAATTTGTTTTACGCTTTAAAAACGATGTTTTAAGACGAAGCTAAAAAAAAACCGCCCGCGGTGGGAATCTGCACTGTGTAAAACATGCTGCTTTTTACCGCTGAGTAACGGCAAAAGGAGTAATAGCCATGGTGATAACGATTAATGAAAAAGAGATCGAAATTTTCGACGGCGCCCGGGTTGAAAACGGGCTGCTGAAGTACTCGGAAGAGGAGTGCCGGGCAGTACAGGCCGGGGAAAAAAAAGTGGTGGACAAAAACGATAACCCGGTGGATTTAGAGGGTGAGTTGTCGGACGGCAGCGTCCTTTTTATAAAGGAACTATAATTCCAAAAAGAAGCCTACCTGGAGGTAAGCGATGAATAGAAAAAAAAGTAAATTTAGAACAATAGCAAACCCGGCCGCGGTTTTACTAATCCTGTTCTTATTCAGCGGGGCAGTGAACTGCCCGGCAAACCGACAGGATGCTGAAACCGAAATCACTATCTTTCATATAAACGATGCCCACTCCCGCATCGACAATTTCGCCAGGATTGCCTACCTGATAAAAAAAGAAAAGCAGGAAAACCCCAACGTATTTTTTGTTAATGCCGGGGATAATTTCAGCGGCAATCCTATCGTAGACCAATACGAACCCAAAGGCGAACCCATGCGGGCAGTGCTGAACCTGTCGGGAACCGATGTCCTGACCTTAGGAAACCATGAGTTCGATTACGGCCAGGAACTTTTAAAAAAGTTTATGCAGGAAGCAAATTTTCCGATCATCTGCGCCAATATCGCTGTCCCCGCAGGTGCGATCATCCCCCAGCCCAAACCCTACGTTATTTTGAAAACGAAAGAGGGCATCAGGATCGCCCTGTTAGGTTTGGTCCAGATCAGCCGGAGAACCGGGATTCCCAGCACCCACCCGGCAAAAATTAAAGGACTGACTTTTTCTTATGGCGTAGACACAGCCAAAAACTACCGTTTTCTAAAAGATAAGAGCGATGTATTTATCGCCCTCTCCCATTTAGGATATATGAGCGACGAAAAACTGGCCCGGGAGATGGGTGAATTAGATATCATCATCGGCGGTCACTCCCACACCCTGATGGTGAACCCGGTTACTATCAATGATGTATTAATAACCCAGGCCGGGTCCTATGCCCGTTACATAGGCCGCGTCGATATAACCATAAAAGACGGCAAAATAACCGGCAAAAAGTCGAGTCTAATCAAAGTAGAAGACATTAAAGGTGAAATCCCCGGGATAAAAGAGAAGATTACAGCTTTTAACAATAATCCCCGTTTAAACCGGGTGTTGACCACCCTGCCCGGGCCAGTGAAAGGGGAGGACCTATTGGGCAACCTTATCACCGATGCCCTAAGGAAGATTCATCATTTAGATATCGGGATTCACAATCGCGGCGGCACACGGTCCGGGAGGCTGCCTAAAGATGTGCGGCTGAAAGATATTTACACCCTGCTTCCTTTCGGCAATGATATCGTTTCGATCGAGATGACCCCCGCTGAGATCGAGGGCATCTTCAGGTATGATTTTGAACGCTTCAATCACGTGGAGCTTTATGTATCGGGGATCACATACACGGTCAAGCATACGGCGCAGAAGAGATTCATAAGCGTAGACGTCCGCCTGATGAACGGCAAACCTTTAGATAAAAACAAAACCTATAAAGTTGGCATAAACGATTATCTTGTCAGCGCCTACAAATTCAAGCACCGGGACGCCGGTAAATCGCTCGATACAACGATAGCAGAGACCTTTATCCAATACCTTCAGCAGGAAAAAAATGTAACCGAAGGTCTCGATGAAGAGAGAATTCGTACAGCTTTGGCGGGGCAAAAAAATAAGGAGAAATAGACATGGCGCAGCTTTATTTTAGATATTCCACCATGAATGCCGGGAAATCCACGGAGATCCTGAAAATAGCCCATAACTATGAGGAGCAGAACAAGAGTGCAGCGCTTTTCACTCCATCTATCGACGACCGCTACGGCAGGGGGAAAATCACCTCTCGAATGGGATTCCAGCGGGATGCGCTCATATGCGGTGAGAATAACGATATGTATAAAATCGCCAAAGAGAAGAAACCTGACTGTGTATTAGTGGATGAAGGGCAGTTTCTCAGCCGGGAGCAGGTGGTTGTTCTGACTCGTATTGTTGATGAATTGAATATCCCGGTGATCGTTTACGGTTTAAAAAACGACTATCGTAACCGGTTATTTCCCGGTAGTGAGGCGCTGCTTCTTTTTGCCGACAAGATCGAAGAGATAAAAGCGGTGTGCTGGTATTGTCAAAAGAAAGCCACCATGCTGATCAAATTCAAAGATGGCGAACCGGTCAGTGAAGGGCCGCAGGTAGAGATCGGCGGCAATGACAAGTATGTGTCTACCTGCCGCAGGTGTTACGCCCAAAAGATACCCCTCAAATAAGGCCCACCACGTGGGGGGTGCGCCGCCCCCACCCTATTAGCCGCTTCGCGGCAGGGTCAGCGTGTGAGCGCTTTTGATTTTAAATCATAAGAAGTTTTGATCAAACTT
>JAGLSW010000850.1 GCA_023135565.1 Candidatus Aminicenantota bacterium
TTTTGATTCTAAATTATAAAAAGTTTTGATTAAACTTTTTCAAAAGTTTAGCCCCCGGCAGGGCCGCCGGAGGCTAAGAGGCTGGGTGCACCGCACCCCCGGAGGCAAAATTGAAAAAAAACGGCAGGAGAACCATGAAACCTGATTTTTTGTGTATCGGCGCTCAAAAAGCGGCCACCACCTGGTTGTATATGCAGATGAGGAAACACCCTCAAATATGGGCTCCCCCCATAAAAGAATTGAATTTCTTTAACGATCGATCCAACAACCTGTATAAAAGGCTATTCTCCAAACACTGGATAGACAAGAACTGGCGGAAACTGTTTAAACAGAAGATGTTTTCCTCCCTTCCCCATGAGAAAAGAGACAGGAAAAAATATTTCGGTTGGTATTTGAAATATTTTTTCTCCCCCCGTAGTCTTCGTTGGTATATGTCTTTATTTCCCCCGGACCCCGGTAAAATAAGCGGTGAATTTTCTGTTTTCTATTCGGTGCTGCGCGAAAAGGGTATGGCTCACATTGCAAAGAAATTTCCCCACGTGAAAATTATTTATATATTACGCAGCCCGGTTTTCAGGACCTGGTCCCAGGTGAAGATGAACCTGCTTAAAATACAAGGGCATAACCTGGAGCAACTGTCCGAGGAAAGATTACATAAGTATTTTAATAATCCCCTCATAAAATCCCACAGCGACTATATAGACCGCATAAATGTTTTAGAGAAACATTTCTCTCCCGGGCAGATTTTTATCGGCTTTTTTGAAGAAATCGAAAAAGAGCCGGCGGTTTTTTTGGAAAAAGTGTTTGCATTTCTCGGTGTAGACTTCCCCGAAGAGATTTATGCAGAGGGATTGGACATGAAAGCCAATGTGGGTATTGCGTTAGACATTCCCGGAAAATATTCGACTTACCTGTCTAAAATGTATTACCCGCAGATAAAACAGCTCCACCGGATTTTTAACAACAGGTATACGAAAGAGTGGCTCGATGCCGCGGAAAAAATCTTAAGGCAAGATAAGGAGACAAAATGAAAAACAAAGACCTAAGGCAAATAAAAAAAGTTTTTTTGTTTTTGCCGGTAATTATTTTATTTGTTGCGCTGCTGTTCATCAACTGCGGCAGAGAAAAGATAAACAGGAAAACACAAATCATACTCATCAGCGTGGATACCTTAAGAGGCGATCATTTAAGTTCTTATGGGTATTCCCGGGACACTTCGCCCCACCTCTCGAAATTAATCGAAGATGCCGTTTACTATAAGCAGGCCTATCCCAACGGCTGCTGGACCATGCCCAGCCACATGACAATGTTAACCGGGACGCTGCCCTCCCGGCACGGCATTAACCGGGCCTGGCAGGCCAACCAGGACAAAAAGTATGCGCAGCTTAATCCCGCCATAAAAATGATCCCCGAAATTTTGCAATCTTTTAACATAAAGACGAAAAAATTTGCCATGTTACCGCGTCCATTAGGCTTTAGCAGGGGGTACGACACGGATTTCGGCGGCGATCCTTTTGAAAAAGATAAGCTTTTTAACAAATTACTAAAGGAATTGGAAAAGAGTAAAGATGAGGATTTTTTTATGTTTATTCACACCTGGATGGTGCACGCCCCTTACTCCAATAGTTACTATTTAGAAGAAGGGAAAATCAGCCGGGAAAAGCGGGATGCTATCGACAATTTCAGGTCCGGCAGGATTGCCGGGAAGCAATTCGCGGAATTCCGTACATTTTTAAAAGAGAATAATCTATATAATATAGAAGACTGCCTGACTTTATACGACAGCGGCATTCGTTATGTAGACCGGAAAATCGGCGAGATTATAGAAAAAACCAAACAATTAGGCATGTATGATAACCTGATGTTTATTGTCACCAGCGATCATGGCGAACACTTTGCCGAACATGATCCGAAACAGTTTTATGGTTACCACGGTAAAGATTATTACGAGGAATACATAATCGTCCCTATAATTATAAAATATCCCGAAGGCTCGAAAAAGGGTAAACCTAAAGTCATAGACCGGCCGGTATCGCTGGTAGACCTGGTGCCCACAATTTTGGATTATTATAAAATCAAATCCCCAGCTTTTATCCAGGGAGAATCGCTGCTAAAATCCCGTCCCGGCGGGAAATACTTAATTTCCGAAGCCATTTCCCTCCCGGGAATCGAAAGGAAAATGATCCGGGTAGGCGATCTAAAATATATTATAACCATGGATAACCCGGACAAACCCGGCAGGGTTAATTGGGACGCCGTTAGCGCCCGGAGGCTTTTCGATCTCAAACAGGACCCCCTGGAGAAAAACGACCTATACAAAAACTTAAAATATAGACAAATCTGTATCGACTTTGAGAAGATGCTGCGAAAGATAATAAAAGCCTCTGTCAGCAAGAAATTTGCCTCCGGGGAAACGAAGATCGACACTGAAACCATAGATCATCTGAAAGCATTAGGTTACCTGGAATAAATAACAGCCCGGTTTTAGGAAAAATTTAAAACAGGCTTGCCTCCGGCGGCCCTGCCGGGGGACGCCCCCATTGAATTGTCGTTGGGGGCCGCGGCATACCGCACCTTCAAAAAAG
>JAGLSW010000851.1 GCA_023135565.1 Candidatus Aminicenantota bacterium
TCAATTTATCTGAGCGCTATAGGTATCCGACTGGAACAGCAATACCACAACTTATGTATACCGCCCGGATGGTCAGCTATCGCAAATCACATATCCCAATGGTGTGATTTGCAGCTATTCTTACGATGGTGCCGGTCGTTTAACCGGGATGAGTAATATTCGTAATAATGGAAGTGGTTCTATTATTTCAAGTTACAGTTTTAGTCTTGATAACCTGGGCAACCATTTACAGGAAAATGTTACTGAACCTTATACCACACCGGGATTCCCAACTCAAAGTCTCTCTTATACCTATAGTAATGCGAACCGTATTTTATCCGCAGGATCGACCAGCTTTGGTTTTGACAACAACGGTAATACCACATCCAAAACCGGTTATACTTTTACTTATGACCAGCGTAATAACTTAACGGGGAGCAGCGGCAATTACAATGCCTCATTCACCTATGATGGTATAGGTAATCGCCGATCTGTTACCAGTAGTGGAATTACCAGCCGTTATGTAATCGACATCCTGGGCATGAGCCGAGTACTTATGGAAACCAACAGCGCCGGAACCCCTATCAATTATTACGTTTACGGTTTGGGATTGATCTCACGCATCGAGCCTGACAATACCACCAATTACTACGTTTACGATTTCAGGGGGAGCACAGTTGCCATGACCGATGCCACTCCCAGCGCCAATGTGACTCACTCATATGCCTATGACCCTTTCGGCAATATCGTCTATATAGCAGAGGCAGATTTTAATCCCTTCCGGTATGTCGGTGGACATGGCGTAATGTATGAAGACAAATCACTTTACTTCATGCGTGCCCGCTACTATGACCCGGAAATCGGTCGTTTTCTTAGCGAAGATCCCATCTGGAGCGCCAACTTATACCCCTATGCAGATAACAACCCCGTGATAAAAATTGATCCGAAAGGTAGATATCTGATTAATAAGGTCAAAACATCTTTGGACCAATTTTTAAAGCATTCTAAACAGATAGAGCGGATATACAAAGCAGGAGATACATTAGAAACAATGTATGATTTAGAACTTGCTGAAAGTGTAGGAGATATTTATAATATTGGTGTAGGAATGGTTACAGGTCAGATTGCATCAAGCGCAAGCGTTTTTTGTGGGGCAGCTAAACCTATTTGTGCTGTTGTATTAGATTATATTGGCGAAAAGTTTGGCGAAAAAATTATTGGCCCTCTCTTACAAGCTATTTACCAAAAATTAAAACCCCCGATTGAAAAATTTAAAAGGAAAACGGTTAGAGGTTATGAAAATGCTGTGGGAGGATTGATGCGCTGGAGATCTCCGAGGTTATTTTGGTTTCTATATGGAGATTGAGGTCTATTATGAAAGTTGTATTAGAAAATAAGAGGTCAGACATGAAAAATATTATTAAAAAAGACGAATTTAAAAATGTGGTTATGTTACTGTTCGGATTTGTACTGTTGTCAATGGTCTCGTTGGTCTTTGCCGGAAACGGCAATATAATCTACACCTACGATGATCTAAACCGCTTGACCGGAGCAACCTACTCGGATGGGATAACCATCTCTTATACTTACGATTCTTTGGGAAATCGGTTGAGTATGGTAATGAACGGTAACAAGAGTATCAACGTTACCTATCCCAATGGCGGTGAAACCTTGAGTATTGGAGATAGCCAGAATATCACATGGGATTCTTCAGCAGTTTCCGGGAGTTTAAAAATTACCTTATGGCAAAGTGACATACTGGTCGGTACTATCGCTACTGAAGTAAATCCTAACACAGGTTCCTATTCCTGGACAGTAGGGCAACACAGCGGTGGTACAGCCGCAGCGGGGACAGGTTATACTATAAAAATTAAAGAAGTAGGTACTACGGTTGTAGATACAAGCGATGCACCTTTTACGATTTCTAACTCTCAAATTTCTTCTATAATAGTTACTTCCCCCAATGGAGGAGAGAATTGGGTGCTTGGCTCCACCCAAAATATTACCTGGAATTATTCCAACTTGAGTGCAAACTTGAAAATTACCATATGGAAAGACGGCGTTGTAGTGGGAACAATCTCTACTGATGTTGCTCCTTCTGCAAACTTTTATGAATGGACTGTAGGCAATCATTCAGGAGGTACTGCTGCCGCAGGAACCGGGTACACACTGAAGATAAAAGAAATAGGAACCGCGGTTGCCGATATCAGCGATGCACCTTTTACGATTTCTGACTCTCAAATTCCTTCCATTACAGTTACTTCCCCCAATGGCGGAGAGAACTGGGAACTCGGCTCCACCCAAAATATTTCCTGGAATTACTCCAATCTGAGTGCAAATTTGAAGATCACCCTGTGGAAAGACGGTATTTTATTAGGAACAATCGCAACTGGTGTTGCTCCCTCTTCAAACTTTTATGAATGGACTGTAGGCAATCATTCAGGAGGTACTGCTGCCGCAGGAACCGGGTACACACTGAAGATAAAAGAAATAGGAACCGCGGTTGCCGATATCAGCGATTCGCCTTTTATGATTTCCGATTCTCAGACTCCGCTCATTGCCGTTACTTCCCCCAACGGCGGAGAGAACTGGGAGCTTGGCTCTATCCAAAATATTTCCTGGAATTATTCCAATCTGAGTGCGAATTTAAAGATTACCCTGTGGAAAGACGGTGTTGTAGTGGGAACAATCGCAACTGGTGTTGCTCCCTCTTCAAACTTTTATGAATGGACTGTAGGCGATCATTTAGGAGGCACTGCTGCCGTGGGAGCCGGGTACACCGTAAAAATAAAAGAAATAGGAACAGCGGTTGTCGATACCAGCGATGCACCATTCACTATCAATGAGAATAACGGAACAGTAGAATCCATTGATGCGCTAATGGCTGATGCTAAATTCGTTCTGAAAGTTGATACAGGTTCAAACGTCCGTATAGATGAGCTTTTAAAGAACAATCCCATTTATGCAAGAACCAGAATCGACAACTATATTTATTGGGAAAAAGCTTTGAACGAATTCGATAATACCACATCGAAAACACACAAGATTACCGGATTGAAAACTATAATCGTGATTAAAATTGCTGTGAATGAAAACGGTATGATGTATGTAGGCAGCTTCGGAGATGATCCGGCGGAACATTTAATCCTTTTTTCCGGAACTCATGCCGGCATGGTGAACTATCCAACTTTTAACGTGCATGTTTTAGACCAGATGTCTTATCATTCAGTAGAGAATTTCTATGTCTCCAACAATATAAAACAAAATAGGCTGGGCTATATAGTCCAAAATGAGTATGCAAACCTTTACAACAATAATTACGTTATATCCGGGCCAAAAAACAACACCGAATTCTACAACCTCCAATTCGCATTGAAAAACAATATGGGACAAAAAGTAATAATTATGAAATCATTTTTACTTCACCGGCAGTTCGATGATTCCCGGTATAACGAAAATAAAGAACTCATTGATTTAGAACAAAATGCACTGTGGTCACCCATCGCCGGTTTACCTGATCAAGATATGGAACTGCTGAGAAGTTTTAATATAACTTACCTTGACCCACTCTACTCCAGCTTCTTCATCGAAACAACAACAAGTGATGATAATTATAGTGATATAACTGTGACCGGGATAAATAATGCCCCTGATTATACATCAAGTGACACATATCCGGGATTCGGCTCCTGGAGGATTACATATAACCCGGCTAACGGGACCTATAAGGTGAAAAATAAAGATCTTGCCGGTGTTTCTTTACAGTTAAGGAATCAATACCCGGATTCCGTTACCATGAAAGGTAGATCTACCTTTTCTAATTACCGGCAGGCTTTTGTAATCGCGGTTATCGGTGGGGATATACTAACTGCCAACCACCAGGAGTCACCGTATCCAGGGGATGATAACAATCCGGCACCGGTGAAATTAGTTATTACAACCGGTTGGAACTCCCACTAAATACACCGCGCGGGTAAGGAGAACCTATTAGCCGCTGCAAGACAAAATTAAAGGCAGCATGAACCTGTCGGAACGTCTTGCAGCGGCTAATATCACTAAAAAATAATGAAGGAAATTCCGAGGGTTAGGTAAAATCAAATTTCTAAGTTTCTACTCACCGATCTCAGGGGAATAATATGCTGGGGGCATTTTGGGAAGTTTCGCTAACTGGGATCAATATTATTTACTGAACTTAACACAATGGTTATTGTGTTAAATTCGCATAGGTCTTTAAAAATTTTACTACTCGAAAAGCTGCTATTAGGTTTTGGAAGGTGTCAATTTTTTGAAAAAGGCTTAAGAAGGGTTGAAGTTTTCTTTTTCAGGATAAAAACCGGTATGATTTATCTTGGTTTTTTTGACATCTTTGTTTTTTCGCGTATGTAAAAAATTTTGAGGGGTGGGGCGATCGGGTATCCGGTCATTGAGCTATAGACACCCCTTGACTAGGACGAACCGCTATCGGTAACACACGTAGCCATGCCGACTGTTGCAGCGGTAAGGAGGCCGGGGGAGTCCGGACCGAGACCGGAGCGGCTCCCGGATGGCAGTTGAACGGGCCAGTTTTTTTCAGAAGCTTGGCCGGCCCCAACGGGATAGTGCAGTCAAAATCAGACGGAAATAAACATGGAAACTTCAAGTATGTTAACTTTCGACTTCAGTGAGGATAAATTCTACGGGTGGGTAAAAGGAAGATTACGGCAAACAAAATCTTGACTTCTAATAGCAATTACTATAGAATATTACCTCTGCTGAACTGTCGATTTGAAGTAAAAGGAATTATCAATTGATAATAAAAAGGGCTTAAAGGTATGAGATATATCAAAATCGTTCTTTTGGCTGGGTGTGTGCTGGCGGTTAATATTTTTATCGCTATACAGATTCAAAAGAGTTACAATGAGTGGTCTTTATCTCAAAGCGGATTTTCAGTAAAAATCATGTATGCCGACCCCTTTTTAGATATTATAAAATACGGCAGTAATGAAGAAGGTATTGATGAATTAATGAGTGTATCACCTGAACAACTATCTAAACCCGGAACCCAGGAAATAAAATTTTTCCATCCTTTCTCTCGCACGAATGTGGGATTGAATTTTTTTCTCCATTTGTCGAAGCCTCTGAATTATACTGTTGCCAAACCACTGGACGTCATCGGCGACAGTGAATTTGAGATCCCTTTTATTGGAATAGAAAATAGAAAAGTGTTTTTCACGCTCAGGAACTTTGAGGGAGGCGGAAATGTAATCCACAAAAGAGAACTGGAAGAGCTTTCGTTGAAATTGCCGGGTGATCGTATGGAGATGATGACATTAGCTATAGAAGATGTGGACGGGGATGGAAATAAAGATTTGATCTGGAGAATTTGTGGAGGATTTTTAGGCTTACCGCGGGGCTTTGCCTGTCATGATCCATTTAGTGGGAAGAAAAAATGGGAATTTCTCTCCGGGGCAATACCTCGTGGATTTAAAATACTGGATATCGACAGGGATGGGAAAAATGAGATAATTTTCAGCCTTAGGGCGCCGCATAATGGGATTTCCTATAACGGGATGAACGATGATACCAGCTATGTGGGAGTTCTAAACAGCAGCGGCAAGTTGATCTGGATGCATGAAACCGGAGGATTCTACAGTGATATATATTTCGATGTAGGGGATATAAACGGCAACGGTAAATATGAACTGGTTACCAGTCGCTCCTGCCACCGGGCAGTGGATCCCGACCCGGGAGAGATAAAAATTTATGACCTCCTCAGCGGTAAAACGTTTAAAAAGTTTACAACTGTTGAAGGTTCTTTTTCTCAACCTTATTTAGTCGATGTAGATGACACACCTGGAATGGAAGTTATAGTCGGTGACACTGCCGGTATTATTCGCATATTGGATAATAATTTGAAGATTCTTAAAAAAGTCAAAACCGAATCGGTTGTCAGTATACTGGGGGTAGACGGTTTTATATCCCAGGCTCCATTGATATTTGCTTCTAACCGCAACTCAACATTCTCAATTTTCGATCATAGACTAAAAAAATTGTTTTCTTTTAAGACAATTAAGGAAAGGGGCTATGGAGACCCCATCCTCCCGGTTTCTAACGGCAAGGAAAAATTCTTTATCCTGAATGCTGATAGACCCTATTTGATTTCGAAAAATAAACCCGGTCTTTCAAAGTACCGGACACTCATTTTCTCCAATTTCTCATTCTTCCTGTTTTTGATTCTTTCTTTCGACTTCCTGGTCTTTTTATTCCTAAAAGAAAAGAAGGCTCGGAAAAAGAGTACATTAGATCAGTCTATTCAACCTACTTCTCATACATGGATAGAGATGGCAATCGATCTGACCCATCAAATAAAAAATACCTTACTGAATGTACTCTTGAAAAGCGAAAACATGAGGTCTGCTTTTAAGAAAAAAGAATATCGACACTCATTGCCCGATGAAATGTTGGAATTCCCGGATACAATGCTTGATGATATAAAAGATTTAAAAATGATGAGCAGTTTCCTGATGAAGTTATTACAGCCGCAGCAGCTTCATTTAGGGGAAGTCAAATTAAACGAATTAATTATCGGTGTAGTAAAGAAATACACCCGTATTTTGAAAGACAGGATCGAATTTACACAGCAATTCGATTCCAATTTACCAACGCTGCAATTAGATGAAGAGAAATTCAACGAGGCTCTTAGTAACATAATAGGGAATGCCATCGAAGTTTTACCCAACGGAGGTAGGATAGAAATTAAAACAGGTTTTGCGGACAAAGCTGAAGACCAAAATGAGCAAGAAGTTTTGATCCAGGTTTCCGATAACGGTCCGGGAATCCCGACGGATAAGATTAAAGAAATTTTCAAGCCCCGTTATTCTACCAAAAAAGACGGCTCAGGTTTCGGTCTATCTATTTCCAGGAAGATAATCGAAGCGCATGGTGGACGTATCGATGTGGAAAGCAGCGTAGGAGTTGGTGCAAAATTTGCTTTATATATCCCAATCGATGTACCTGGATAAAGCTATGCGGTAAATGAAAGCAAATAAAAAAAAGAAATCTTCTTGCTGGTGAATAGTGATATAAAACTGATGACAAATCTGACGGAGAGGCTTGCATTAGCCTGTCGCCAAAAACGTAAGAAAAGCGAAAAGCATGGAAAAGTAAAGAGTTTCAGGCAAACAAACTCTTGACTTTTAATAATATATATTTTAGAATAATAGCGTTGTTGAGATGTTGAATGCAGCAAGAGGAATTCGCAATGGAAAATAAAAAAGGTTCAAAGGAATGAGATATATCAAAGTCGTTTTTTTCGCAGGGTGTGTGCTGGCGGTCAATATTTTTCTCGCGATACAGATCCCAAAAAATTTCACTGAGTGGTCTTTATCCCAGAGCGAATTTTCTGTAGAAACCGTTTTTACCGGTCCTTTCGATTACATCACTAAATATGGGCCTGACAAAAATGGTATTGATAAATTGATGGGGCTTGTACCTGAAAAATCTATATCACCGGGATTCAGAGCCGTCAAATTTTTCCATCCCTTCTCTCGAACGAATGTTGGCCCAAGTTATTTGCTCCATTTATTGGTACCCATGAACTACGCTATATCCAGGCCGCTGGATGTCAACGGCGACGGTGAACTTGAAATCCCATTTATTAGCATCGAGAACCGGAAAATATTTTTTGAACTCAAGAATTTCCAGGGCGGTGGCGTGGTGATTCACCGCACGGAATTGGAAGGGCTTTCTTTGAAACTTCCCGGGGACCGTTTGAGCCAGATGATTGTTGATATAGATGATATGGACGGGGATGGAAGTAAAGAAGTCACCTGGAAAATTAGCGGTGAATTTTTGGGCCTGCCCCGGGGTTACGTCTGTCATGACATATATACCGGGAAGAAAAAATGGGAATTCTTTTCCGGGGCAATTCCCTACCGGCACCGCACAATGGATATCGATAAAGATGGAAAAAAAGAATTGATTTTTACTCTCAAAGCGCCTCACAATGGCATTACCTATAACGGGATGAACGATGACACCAGCTATGTGGGAATTCTTTATAGCAGCGGTGAATTGCGCTGGATAAAAGAAGCTGGGGGGTTCTACAGCGATATATATTTTGATGTGGGGGACATAAACGGAGATGGAAAATTTGAACTGGTTACCAGTCGCTCTTGTCACCGCGCAGCCGATCCCGATCCGGGAGAGATAAAAATTTATGATCTTGTTTCCGGTGCTGTGCTTAACAGTTTTACATCTGTTGAAGGTTCCTTTTCTCAACTATATTTAGCCGATGTAGCAGACGCCCCGGGGTCCGAGATTATAGTAGGCGATAGCGCCGGTTTTATTCGCATATTGGATAATAATTTAAGAATTGTCAAAAAAATCAAAACCGATTCGGCTGTCAGTGTTTTGGGAGTAGACGTTTTTACTCCAGGGGTGCAATTGATATTTGCCATGGAGCGTTCCTCTATGTTTCATATTTTTAATCATAAACTGAAAAAAGTATGCTCTTTTAAAACATTGCAGCAAGGGGGCTTTAAAAAGCCGATCATCCCGGTTTCTAATGGTGCGGAAAAATTTTTTATTTTGAATGCAGATAGATCCTATTTAATCTGGAAGAATAAACCGGGTTTTTCAAAATACCGGGTGCTCATCTTCTCCAATTTCACGTTGTTCCTGTTTTTTATTTTTTCTTTTAACCTCCTGGTAATTATGTTCCTTAAGGAGAGGAAGGCCCGGAAGAGAATTTCAATAGAGCAGACCGTACTCCCTGTTTCCGGTACATGGATAGATATGGCCACCGATTTGACCCACCGCATAAAAAACACATTAACAAATGTTCTCTTGAAGAGCAAGAGCCTGATGTCTGCTATTAAGGAAGTCGAAGCTCGACAGTCATTACCCCCTGAACTATTGGAAACCCCGGAAGCAATGCTTGCCGATATTAACGAGTTGAAATTGATGAACCGTTTCTTGATGAGGTTATTACAGCCGCAGAAGCTTCAGTTAAGAAATGTAAAATTGAACGAATTGGTTTCTGGAGTAATTAAAAAATATTCCCGTTTTTTGAAAGATAGAATCGATTTTATCCAACAAATAGATTTCCGGCTTCCCATACTGCAATTGGATGAAGAGAGATTCAATGAAGCACTGAGCAATATTATTGAGAATGCCATCGAGGTTTTGCCCAAAGGTGGCAAGATAGAAATCAAAGCCGGTTTCGCTGCTAAAGAAGACCAAAATCAGAAAGGAGTTCTGATCCAGGTTTCCGATAATGGGCCGGGAATCCCGGAAAACAGGATAAAAGAAATTTTTAAACCTTATTACACCACAAAAAAAGAAGGCTCAGGTGTAGGATTATCCATCGCGAGGAAGTATATAGAAGCCCACAGTGGCCACATCACCGTAGAAAGCAGCGTAGGAGTTGGCACGAAATTTGCTATATATATCCCTATAAAAGTACCTGGATAAAAAAATGTCTCAAATGAAAGCAAATATGAAAAAAAGAAAAAAGGAAATCATCCTGCTGGTTGATGACGATTTAAATTTGCTGGCAAATTTAACAGAAGTTCTTGAAAAAAACGGTTATGCGGTTTTAACCACGAGCGATGGAAACGAAGTCATGCCGATGATGGAAAACTTCCCGGTAGATGCGATAATCCTCGACTTGAAGATGCCTACGCTTGACGGTATGATCGTGCTGCAAAAAGTCGTTGAAAAACACCCGTCTGTACCCATAATAATACTTTCCGCCTTTGGAAGTATAGATGATGCTGTAAAAGCAACAAAGTTGGGAGCCTTTGATTTTGTAGAGAAACCTATGGAACCGGAACGAATATTGATTACACTTGAGAATGCTCTTAAAAATTCTCGACTGCAAAAGGGGCATTACCTGCTTTTACAGGAAAAAATGGAACGTTATCAGATGATCGGGGAGTCCGAAGCTATGAACAAAATCTTCGCCCTTATCGAAAAAATCGCACCCGGTGATTCCAGTGTGCTGATTAGCGGTGAGAATGGAACCGGGAAGGAACTCATCGCCAATGCACTCCATCTTAGGAGCAAAAGAGCAGATGAACGGTTTGTGCCGGTCAACTGTGCCGCTATCCCGAAAGAGTTAATCGAAGCTGAACTTTTCGGTTTTGAGAAAGGTTCTTTTACCCATGCAATTAAAAAAAAGGTCGGAAAATTCGTACTTGCGGCTGGAGGTACTCTTTTTCTGGATGAAATCGGGGACATGAGTTTAGACACCCAGGCCAAAGTTTTAAGAGCCGTTGAGAGCGGTGAGGTACAGCCTATTGGGAGAGAAAGCTCTATCCAGGTAGATGTGCGTATCGCTGCCGCCACTAATAAGGATTTAAGAAAAATGGTTCAGGCTGGAACTTTCCGCGAAGACCTTTATTACCGGCTGAATGTGATCGAAATTCACGTACCGCCGCTGCGGAAACGCAAAGAGGACATCCCGGTTCTTGCCGAACACTATTTAAACAGGTTTTGCCTGGAGAGAAAAACAAAACCGGTGCAATTAAGCCCCGGAGCAAATGAGGCGCTTATCAGGCATAAATGGCCCGGTAATGTTAGAGAACTGCGCAACTTGATGGAAAAAACAGTTGTGTTGGCGGATTCGGAAACTATTTCGGGAGATGAAATTCAAGCTTTCCTGGAAGGGAATCCTGTAGACAAAGCGTCGAATAAAACAAATCCCGGTGGCAAAACACTGGAAGAAATACGCATAAATGCGGAAAGGGACGCTATTAAGAGCAAGCTCATGGCGAATGATTGGAATTATATGAAAGCCGCCGGGGAACTGGCTATTTCCCGAGCCACGCTTTTCAAAAAGATAAAGGATTACGGGATCAGTAGGAATAACCGGTCTTGACAGTCACAAATGTGTGAGGTTTTACCCCCCCTCCAAAAAACAGTCTGAAAACTTCGATAAAGGGATTCTTTCATATAAAAAAAATAAGTCCCAGTCTGATTTTTAAGACTAAAAAATGGCCGATTTCTTTCATTCTAAAACTTTCCCTTCCCCTAAACGCTTGATTCAAGAGGATTTCCAGCTATTTTTCTTTCAGTCTTATTTTTAAGACTGATAATCTTAAAAATCAGACTATTTTTTTTAACAAAATTTGGGTAAAGCTGCTGCACATGAGTTTTTTAGTAGTTTTTCTATGTTGGCACGAGTTTTGCTAAACATAAGTCGTAAACCAAAATAGGAGGTGAAAAAATGCAAAAAAAAAGTCACAAAGACAAAGCATTTAAATTATTTATGTTGTTATGTATTTTCATTTTTACCGTTATCTCCCTGGATATTTATGGAAAAGGAGAGCTACCGGGAGCAGCAGGAAAAAAGGAGGGGCTTAAAACAAAACAGGCTAAAAAAAAAGTTCCTGTTTCTGAGAAATCAGTTAGCACGAATAACACAACCTCAATAGGTTATAAAAAAGGGAGAAAGGTATCTAACGACGTAGTAAACGAAGAAAAGCCTGAATCGGAAATCAAGCAGTCCAAATCTCTGGAAAGTCAGTATGGTTCTAACACTGCAAACATAAACATCCCGGATACAGGAAATTGGGTTTATAGTTCTATCTCGATATACGGTGCTCCAACGGATGCGGTTGTGACCGGGATAGATGTTCACTTCTCCTGTATTCATCCATACTCAGGGGATCTGGATGTAGACCTTGACGACGCAAGTTTAACAAGAAGTTATGATTTATGGGCAAATGAAGGTGCGGGGGCGGATAATCCTAATAGGACTGTTTATGGACTAACGACTTTTAACGGTTTGCCGGTTAACGGGATATGGTATTTACATGCGAAAGATACGGAAGCCCAAGATGCAGGGTATATTGATGAATGGTGGATTAGAATCTACTATGAAAACAACAATCAAACATATTCTGTTTATGCTAACATTTCAAACTTAAACTACGGAGTGGACGCTGATGGAGACGGTTATTACGAGACTTTTGATTTCGATATTGCGATAAATGCCGATGTGGTACCTGATTCAGCGACCATTTATGCGAAGATGATTTGTAATACAACAGGGTGGGCTTGGTGGTCAAGATACGCATGGACAATAAGTGGAACGGCGACCGATTATCATTACTTCCCCTTTGATGAAACAGATTTTAGTAATCATATCTCAGGTAATACTAACCTGGATTTTACAGTTGAGTTATGGGACTCTTCAAAAAGTACTTTATTAGCGACGGATACAACGGTGACAGGAGAACCTATAAAAGCAGATCATTATATTCCTATAACTTATACACTAAATGTGAACGTCAACCCATCGGGAAGCGGCTCTGTTGCTAAAAACCCAAATAATTCATTTTACATTTACAATGAATTAGTGCAGTTAACGGCAGTCCCCGCAGCGGGTTTTGAGTTTTCCGGTTGGAGTGGGGATGCGGTAGGAACATCCAATCCAACTACAATCGCAATGAATTCAAATAAGAATATAACAGCCAACTTCACTCCAATAACAACTCATACATTAAATGTTATTGTGAATCCGGTAGGCGGTGGCAATGTAACAAAAGTCCCCGATAAGTCAAGTTACAGTCATGGCGAAACCGTGGTTTTGATCGCAGCCCCTTCACCTTATTATCTTTTTACCGGTTGGACCGGAGATGTCCCGGGTGGGACTCCCACTTTAGTTGTTACTATGGATTCTTCAAAAACTATAACCGCTAGATTTACTTTGGAGACTTACCCATTGACTGTAAATGTAACCCCTGTGTTTAGTGGGCATGTTGATAAAGACCCGAGTCAATCGGTTTTTGAACACAACGCAGTGGTGAAGATGACCGCAGTTCCTGCAACAGGACGAATCTTTACGGGATGGAGCGGCGATGCGTCAGGTAACACAAATCCTATATTTTTAACTATGAACTCAGCTAAAACCGTAACCGCTAATTTCACCCCTATCACTCACACATTGAGTGTTAATGTGTCTCCCACAGGTGGTGGCAGTGTGAGTAAAAACCCCGATAAACCGGTTTATGATTATGGCGAAAACGTGGAGATATCTGCTGTCCCGGCACCTGGATATACCTTTACCCACTGGAGCGGAAATGCAGGGGGAGTAGATATCCCGGTGTATGTAACCATGCATAATGATTTAACTGTTACTGCCAATTTTGAAGGCCCTCCGCCTGAACTAACCGTCACTGCACCCAACGGCGGCGAGGACTGGCAACTCGGTTCCACCCAAAATATTACCTGGGATTATGCCAACTTGAGCGGAAACTTGAAAATTACTCTATGGAAAGACGGCAGTGCGATAGCAACAATTGCAACCGATATTGATCCTTCGTTAAACGCGTACCAATGGAGTGTGGGTAATCATTTAGGAGGTACTGTCGCTTCTGGAGCCGGGTATGCCATAAAAATAAAAGAAATAGGAACAGCGGTTGAAGATAACAGCGATGCGCCTTTTACGATTTCCGACTCTCAGACTCCATCACTCACAGTCACAGCACCCAACGGCGGCGAGGACTGGGAACTCGGAACCACCCAAAATATTACCTGGGATTATACCAATTTGAGTGCAAACTTGAAGATAACTTTATGGAAAGATGGCAGTGCGATAGCAACAATTGCAACCGATATTGATCCTTCGTTAAACGCTTACCAATGGAGTGTGGGTAATCATTTAGGAGGTACTGTCGCTTCTGGAGTCGGGTATGCCATAAAAATAAAAGAAATAGGAACAGCGATTGAAGATAACAGCGATGCGCCTTTTACGATTTCCGACTCTCAGACTCCATCACTCACAGTCACAGCACCCAACGGCGGCGAGGACTGGGAACTCGGAACCACCCAAAATATTACCTGGGATTATACCAATTTGAGTGCAAACTTGAAGATAACTTTATGGAAAGATGGCAGTGCGATAGCAACAATTGCAACCGATATTGATCCTTCGTTAAACGCTTACCAATGGAGTGTGGGTAATCATTTAGGAGGTACTGTCGCTTCTGGAGCCGGGTATACCATAAAAATAAAAGAAATAGGAACAGCGGTTGAAGATAACAGCGATGCGGCTTTTACGATTTCTGACTCTCAGACTCCTTCTATTACAGTTACTTCCCCCAATGGCGGCGAGGGCTGGGGCCTCGGCTCCACCCAAAATATTACCTGGAATCCCTCCGGTTTGAGCAGCCCGGTGAAAATAACCTTATGGAAAGATGGCGGTTTGATAGGAACAATTGCAAAAAATATAGCTCCCTCTACAAGCTCTTACTCCTGGATTGTTGGGTATTATATTGGAGGAACTGCTGCTACGGGAACCGGGTACACTATCAAAATAAAAGAAATAGGTACGGCGGTTGCCGATACCAGCGATACCGCATTCACTATATCCGAATCACCGACTCCAATGATTAGAGTTACAACTCCCAATGGCGGTGAGGATTGGGAACTCGGAGCTACTCAAAATATTACCTGGATAGCGTCGAATATAAGCGCAAACTTGAAAATTACCCTATTGAAAGACGGCGTTGTAGTGGGAACAATCGCAACTGATGTTGCTCCTTCACCAAGTTATTATGAATGGACAGTGGGTAATCATGCAGCAGGCACTGCTGCCGTAGGAACCGGGTACACCATAAAAATAAAAGAAGTAGGCACAGCGGTTGTCGATTTCAGTGATGCATCGTTCACTATCAGCGAGAACAGCGGAACAGCGGAATCCATTGATGCGCTATTGGCAGATGCCAAATTCGTACTGAAAGTCAATTCAGGTTCAATAGTCGATTTAGATGCGCTTTTAACGAATAACTCCTCTTACGCAAAAACCAGAATCGACAGTTATGCTTACTGGGAAAAAGATTTGAACCAATTCAATTATACCACATCGAAATCGCACAAGATCGCTGGATTGGAAACAAGAGTCGTAATCAAAATTGCTGTGAATGAAAACGGCATGATGTATGTAGGCAGCTTTGGAGACGACTCGGTGGAACATTTGACTCTATTTTCCGGGACTCGTACCGGTATGGTGAATTATACCGATTTCGACGGGAGCCTGTTAAGCCAGAACTCTTACCGGTCAGTGGAGAATTTCTATGTGTCCAACAATCTAAAACAAAATAGACTGGGCTGTATAATGCAAAATGAGTATGCAAATCTTTACAACAATAACTACATTACCGGTGGTCCGCAAAACAACGCCGAATTCTGCAACCTCAAATTCGCGCTCAAAAACAATATGGGTCAAAAAGTAATCATTGTAAAATCATTTTTACTTCACCAGCAGTTCGATGATTCCCGTTATAACGAAAAAGTTAGACCCATAGATTCGGAACAAAACGCAATATGGTCGCCTATAGCCGGTTACCCGGATCAAGATATGGAACTTCAGAGAAGTTTTGATATAACTTACCTGGATCCGGTCTACTCCAGTTTATTCATCGAAACAATAACAAGTATTGATAATCATAGTGGCATAATAGTGGCCGGGATAAACAATGCCCGTGATTATACATCCAGCGGCACATACCCGGGATTCGGCTCCTGGGGGATAACATATAACCCGGCTAACGGGACCTATAAGGTGGAAAACCAGGATTTTGCCGGTGTTTCTTTGCAGTTAAGGAATCAATGCCCGGATTCCGTTACCATGAAAGGTCGATCTACCTGCGCTAATTACCGGCAGGTTTTTGTAATCGCAGTTATCGGTGGGGATATACTGACTGCTAACCACCAGGAATCGCCATATCCAGGGGATGGCAACAATCCGGCTCCGGTGAAATTAGTTATCATGACGGGTTGGAACACACATTAAAAAGTAGAGGATCATGGAGAGACTGTTAGCCGCTGCAAGGTGCAAAGAACGACGGGATGCTTTGCAGCGGCTAATACCCCCAAAGAAAGATAACAGATAACGTTCAGTAAAATACCAAAGAAAGGTCTTTGATTTTAGGACTTAAATCAAGCACCAACAAGATGTGTCGAGCGGGGGAGTTATCTTCATGGCACTGTTACTCAGTTCGTGGATTCGTTCCCCGGCCCGTGAAATCATTATTTGGGGCTAAGTAATCATTCCACCAACGCAGCAGCCGCTGCCACGAACCGGGTAACTGTCATAAAGATTTAGGAGATATATTTCCCCATTTTTTCTTACAATGGCTGTTTGTCGGCTTTGACTTTTAAGTTTTTATTAATGATGCAAGCCAATTTCATTATTTTGAATAATCCGAGATATAAGAGCAAGCCAGACAAAGCCGTTAGATTTTTTTCTTTTTTTTCCGGTTCTTACTTGAAAGGTAAGTCGTTTTGTGACATAACTTAAACACCTCGCTTGATTGGGTTTGGAAGACTTCAATATACCATATTTCATCTGGTAAAATTGAGGTATATTCGTTTTTTTGGCGATTTTTTCGAAATTTATCACGGGGCTTACCAGGAATTATTCCCTACTTTTTTTCCGCTACTTTTGGTACAGATTCTTGAGATCGAAAATGAACCGAAATCACCTATTTATGATCATTCCAAAAAAAATTTATTTTTCTGATGGTGAATTAGGGGGTGCATCCTGATCAACTCATCATGACCTGCGGCACCTCACCCCGGGCCACTTTCTCCATGGCCGCAGCAAAAAGATCAACCTCCGAAAGCAAACTGTACACATTGGGGGTTACCCGTATCCCCCGGAACTCATCATGCTTAATGGCTACCACAAATACCCGGTGCTTTTTCATAAGATAATCGGCCAATTTGTGCACATCGACGCCTTCGATATAGGCGTTTACCAATCCGCACCACTGCGTGGGATCTTCGATGTTAATCATAAATTTTACATTTTTGTACTTGCGCAGCCTGTCTATCCAACGCATGTGCAAATAACGCAGCCGCGCCGCTTTCCGGTCGATGCCTATGGTCTCATTAAAAACAAGAGCTTCGGCGGCGGCATTGTGATTGGCTGCCGGGTGCGTACCGATTTCCTCGAATTTGCGTATATCATTGTCTTTCTTTTTATCGGCAGCCATCAACGGCCAGAGGTTTTTGATTTTTTCTTTTTTGACATACAACATGCCGGTGCCTATGGGGGCATAGGTCCATTTGTGCAGGCTGGTGCCGAAATAATCACACTCCAAATCCTTGATGGTAAACGGGAAATGAGAAAAAGAATGGGCACCGTCACATATGACCGGGATTCCATGGGCATGAGCCAGGCGGCTTATTTTTTTCACCGGCGTGATCTGCCCGGTATAATTGATCACATGCATCACCATGATGGCTTTTGTTTTCCGGGTAATGGCCTTTTTGACGGCCTCTACGTAGTCATCGGGGTTTATCAGCGGTACGGGGAATTTAACTTTTTTTAGTACGATCTTACTGCGCCTGACTATCTGTTCCCAGGTGGTCCGCATGCGCGGGTAGCACTGGCTGGTGATGATGACTTCGTCTCCCGGCTGAAAATCCAAACCGAATTGCACGATTTCCAAGGCTTCGCTGGCGTTGCGCGTGACGGCGATCTCTTCCGCATCGCAGCCGAACCGAAGCGCCAGCTTGTAGCGAACACTTTCTATATTAGGATCGATGTGCTGCCACATATGGTAAGCGGGATTCTGGTTGGTGTAATCGAGGTAACGCTTAAATGCCTCATGCACCGTGCGGGGACTGGGACATACTCCGCCATTGTTAAAATTGATAACCGTCCGGTCCAGGGTAAAAGCTGATTGGATGCGGGACCAGAAGATTTCATCCGCGGCGATTTCCTCCGCTGAAGCGGTTGTGGGTGTCTCTTTCACCGCTTTTTTTACCCTGGTCAGGGCGTCGTTTCTAAAGGCCAACAATGCGGCCCCGCCCGCGCCTACAGCAAACTTCGTTAAAAATTCACGTCTCGAATACATTTTACCTCCTTAAAAAAGAATATCGAACACTATACTGAAATCACAAATTACAAATACAAATTCCAAACAAATTAGAAAACCCAAAGTCCAAATCGAGATCGAAACAATTTCTCTTTCGATTATGTTGTCCCTGGTATGAAACGTTACTTCAGGGGCTTTGTCTTTTAATACTTCAACAAAGGTCATTTCAACCTCCAGGCAAAATATAGAACAAAATTACAGATTTGTCAACCAAAATAGCTGTCCAAGATTCACCGCCTAATTTTAATATCCGTCCTAATTTCTCAGGCAAATAAAAATCTTCACAAACTTTTAGCTTTATTTACAAAAAATCACTTGAGACAACCGCTGGTAGTATTAATATTTAACGAAAAAGAGCGGAGGGTTAGACTAATACACACAGTAAACCTACCCATTGCTTGCATCAAGGTTGTCTCGTCTATCCCGATGGTAAACATGAAAGCTCCATAATTTTCTCACGGCAGCGGTTCAGAAAATTAAGTGAAGGATGACCTCTGGCTATCCTGATAATAAAATTCTTACCTCCACTCTCTTTCACTATTCGACCGGGGATATTGATAATAATTTTTTGTTAACAACGATTCTAGCAGACGCTATCAATCTGGGGCTAACCAAAATGGCTGAGTCATGCCCAGGTACAACCTACGCCAAGCTGGCTTGGCATATCCGGGGGGAGACTTACTCAGCGGCATTAGCGGAGTTGGTCAACGCCCAATTCAGTCAACCATTCGCCGAGAATTGGGGTGATAGTTCTACTTCATCCTCCGATGGTCAGCGCTACAAGGTAGGCGGTAAGGCTGAAAACACCGGTCACATAAATCCAAAGTACGGTGGGGATGCAGGCCGTTTGTTCTACACTCATATTTCCGACCAATACGCACCATTCCATTCAGCGGTAGTAAACGTCGGCGTACGAGACGCGACTTTTATCCTTGATGGCCTGCTTTACCACGAATCCGACTTAAGGATTGAGGAACATTATACAGATACCGCAGGGTTCACCGATCATGTCTTTGCGTTAATGCATTTGCTGGGCTTCCGTTTTGCACCGCGCATCCGTGACCTGGGCGACACAAAGCTTTACATCCCCAGAGGTGAAGTCATATATGTAGCGCTCAAGCCTTTGGTCGGTAGTACCCTCAACATCAAACGAATCCGATCCCACTGGGACGAAATTCTAAGACTCGCTACTTCAATCAAACAAGGAACAGTTACTGCATCGCTTATGCTCAGGAAGCTTGGAAGCTATCCACGACAAAACGGTTTGGCGCTGGCTCTTCGTGAGCTTGGTCGCATTGAGCGAACACTATTCATCCTGGACTGGTTGCAGAGCGTGGAGTTACGCCGTCGCGTACACGCGGGGTTGAACAAGGGTGAAGCACGTAATGCACTTGCCCGCGCTGTCTTTTTTAATCGTCTGGGTGAAATTCGAGACAGGAGTTTCGAGCAACAGCGTTACCGCGCAAGTGGGTTGAACCTGGTGCCGGCGGCTATCGTGCTGTGGAACACAGTCTACCTGGAACGAGCAACCAAGGCCCTGATCGATCACGGGCAGAAATTTGATCCTGAATTGTTTCAGTACCTTTCGTTGGGGTGGGGGCATATTAATCTAACCGGGGATTATATCTGGCGCAACAACGCAAAAGTCAACTCAGGAAAGTTTAGGTCGCTCAGAAACATTACAAATCCTTAGCGTACGATTTTTCCCGTTTTCTCAAGCGACCCCTAGATAACAAAATGAATCGTTTGCAGATGGGGAGGTGAGCTGGGGCGCGTACTGCAGCGAACCCCGCCGAAAAACCGGTGAACTTAACACAAATGTTATTGTGCTAAGTTCACCGCATTGCGCAAAATCCTTTACAGATCACCATCTATAGTTTTTTCTACATTTGCAACTTAACATATCATATGGTATAATTAAGTTTAACTTAACATATCGTATGCGCGGATGTGGAAATAAATTTTTTTCAATTTAACTCCTCAAAAGGTAGCGCTTTTTGAATCGAGATTTGTGAGCTTTCTTCCGGCACCTCATTGCCCCAGGCCTCCCATCCGGGTACCCTCTTCCGGGCAAATAACTCGATCTTCCGGCAGCCGGGAATCCCGCGCGTGGCCTGATCGATCAAATCCCTGAACACTTCCGGCTTCTCACTGTGCCTGAGTACTCTCGTTTCGATGATATTCGGCTTCTGCTGCCTGAATGCTTTGACTCTTCCTCTCACTCCTAACAAAAGATGCTCGGTCTGATTCCTGAACCAAAAACCCATTCCTAAAGACTTAATCTTTCGCCATGTGATCATCGTTTTGTACTTGAATCCCCAGGCCGATAAAACCCTCAACCCGTCCGGCAAAAAAGGCACCGTGCACCATAAAAACAAAACCGCATCCCTCTCTATTATCTCAGGTACTTTTAAATCGCATATCTCATCTGTCGATAAAGTAGGGTACTTAGCCGCCGCGCCGCTGTTCATGTTGCGGCCTGTATTTTTGTTAGAGTATTGCCAGGGAGGATCAGCATAGACTACATTATAAGTCCCGGCTGGAAATGGAATCATTACTCTATCTGCTTTCATTAAATAAATACCCTTACTCTGAATCAACTTTGCTCATGTTTCTAATTCTTTAATATCTTGCCTCTGTGGTGCAGAGCACCCAGCCTATTAGCCTCCGGCGGCCCTGTCGGGGACCAAACTTTTGTAAAAGTTTGA
>JAGLSW010000852.1 GCA_023135565.1 Candidatus Aminicenantota bacterium
TGCGGCGTACTATCGACCCGCTGAGTAATGAGACAGTGCTGGCCCGCGGCAATTTCGGCAATTTGTTGACTATAAAGCGCATGAACTCAGCCGGTGAAACGCTGCGGGAGACCAAGCGGGTGAACGACCCGCTGGGGCGTTTGACGCAGTACGTGGTCAAAGTGCCCGGTTCAGTTGATGAAGTGTACGATTATGCTTATGCAGACAGCGGCAAGACTGTGACTGTGACAGATTCTTTGTTGCGCAGTTGGACGGTGAAGAAAAACGAAAACGGGCAGGTTTATGAAGAGACTGATCCTGCCGGAAACAAGATCGAGTATTTTTATTTGGATGGGCGCGGCAACATGACGAAAAAGATCGAGACCGTTAAAGGCGCAGACGGCACGACGCAGGTAATTACAACTCAGTACCGGTACAATGATTTTAGTAAAATCGAAGAGATCACGGAGAATGCGGGCACTGCTGCGGAAGCTGTCACTGTTTTTGTTTATGATGCCCGCGGAAATCTTTCCGGTTCTAAGGACGCGGAAGGAAATACTATTTCGCACGGTTATGATGATTTAGGGCGCAAGCTGTGGACTACGAGGCATTTTAAGGACGGCGCGGATATAAAAACTGAGTTCTCTTATTATGCCAATGATTTGTTAAAGACAGTCACCGACGCCCACGGTAATATTACTTCATATGAGTACGACGACCAGGATCGCCTCACCAAAATCACCTATCCCGACGCCACTTTTATCCAGTATGCTTATACTGAAGCCATGGAACAGGATGGAATCACGAAGTACCGGATAGTGACCGAAACGCAGAGAAACGGTACGATAGTCGCAAACCGGTATGATAAGCTTAACCGTCTCATTCAGCGCGACATATCGCGGGTCCAGGGGGTTGGCGGCCCAACTGTGGAAACTTACGAATACGACGGCCTGTCACGGTTGACCAAAGCCTCTAATGATAATTATACGATAGAGCGGAAATACGACGCGCTGAACCGGCTGTTGGAAGAAAAGCAACTGGGGGAGTCGATTAACTATACCTATAGTGTGGATGCAAACCGGCGTAAGATGAGTATTAAGTATCCCAATGGCCGGATAATCGAGCGTGATTTCGACATCCTGGACCGTATCTCTAAAATCCGGGAAGATCAGGACACCATTGCGGATTATTCATACATCGGAAAATCCTATCGTTTGCTTTCCAAACAGTACGGCAATGGCGATGCTATCTCCTACCTATACGATCAAGGCAGGCGGCTGACCGGAAAAGAGTCGAAAAACAGCAATCAAAGTATAATCAACAAATATATATATGGTTATAACAAAGTAAATTTAAAAACCTATGAACAAAGGGCACATGAGAGTAATAAAGGGGATATTTTCTCCTACGATGAGGTATACCGTTTAAAAAACATCAAGTTCAATAGTCCTGAACCGGCAGCACCCGAAACCGACCAGTTCGAGAAACAAAAAACTTATCAGTTTGACAAAGTCGATAACATTTTAAAGATCGTTGAAAATCAGGAAAACCAGACTAATGAGGTATTAACCACCATCGAGGGCACCAACGCCCAACTTAACCAATATACCCGTTTCGATGAGTGGGGCTTATCTTACGATCAAAACGGCAACACCACACAGAAAGGAGTTCAGCAGTTCACTTATGATTATCGTAACCAGCTAATCTCAGCAGAAAATCTAAACATCGATGTTAATTACAGGTACGACCCCTTTGGCAGAAGAGTAGAGAAGACCACCGGCAGCAGCACCACGAAGTATTTCTACGACTTTAATCAAGTCATCGAAGAACGCGACACATCGAATCAAGTATTAAAACAATATGTCTACGGAAACGGCGTGGACGAAATTCTCCGCGTAGATAAATACGAATCCGGCAATCCGGTACCCTACTATTATCACAGCAACGCTATCGGTTCAGTAACCGCCATTACCGACAGCAGCGGTGATTTAGTCGAAAGAGTCTCCTATGACACCTTTGGTATGCCTACTATCAAAGATGCAAACGGCGATGTAATAAACTCATCGTCAATAGGTAATGAGTACCTGTTCCATGGCAGGAGGTATGACAAAACAGCCAATCTTTACTATTACCGCGCACGTTACTACGATCCCATCATGGGGCGTTTCCTGCAAACCGACCCCATGGGGTATGCTGACTCAATGAACCTGTATCAAGCATTTAACCAGAATCCAATGAATTTTATTGACCCTTTTGGTGAAATTATAAATCCTCGGATTGAATCGGGAGTAGCGTTGAGTGCATATTACCAATTTAGAACTGGAGGTGATTCTGTTGTTACTGCCGTGAGGAAAATGTATAAATATGGTTACCTTGTAAGAAGCGGTACAGCGGATAGAATAACTGAATTTAGTTTAGAGTTTAGACTGAGGAGTGGAGAATTTTCAGAGGTATATGGCGGCTCAGCAGAAGAAGTTTACGAATTTACTCCGGCAGCAGATGTCTCGGATGCGATATCGGCAGTAACAGGGGTGGATATTTTAAGCGAAGATGGAAGACAACTTGCCGCATGGGAGCGAGGCGCATATATAGCAGGAGCAGTTTTGCCCTTTGTCTCCGGAAAAAAAATAGTAAAATTGGCAAGAGGGGCTAAAAAAATAGGCGGTAAAATTATAGATTTTGGAAAGAAAATATTTAAAGCATCAAAAATTAGAAAAGGGTTGAAAAAGCTTTCAAGAGCAAATGAGTTCGGAATAAAACCCTATAAGGCACTTAAGAAATCTCTTAAAAGTACTGGTCTTCAAGCTCACCATTTAATAGAAAGGCGTTTTGCCAAGAGATTGGGAATAAATCCTGGTGACATTCCTTCGATTGCAGTCACGAAGATTGAACATCAAGCCTTTACGAATGCATGGAGAAAGTTAATCCCCTATGGCATATCAGGTACAAGGAGAGCAACTAAAGAGAAAATTATGAATGTTGCACGGGAAATTTATAAAGATTATCCTGAAATTTTAGAAGCGCTGGGAATTTGATATGCCTAAAAATGGAAACCGTTTATGGTGCTCCTACATTGGATTATAATTGATATTCTAATAATAAGTACGAAGAGCTATAGGTTTTTTTTCAAATTTAATTGGTAATATGATATAATAAAAATGATGATGAAAAAGAAGAGAATAAAAGTAAGGAGAAAAAAGCATGAAAATTATACATAACATTTCCCTCAGGATAACTCCCAAAATAAAAAAAAAATTGGAGGGTTTTGGAATATTTGTAAGTGGGGGTTTTGGAAAAATTGTAGGTGAGGACCTTGTTAACTTTAAAGTTAGTGAATCGGATGAATGTTGGAAAGAATTAGAATCCAGACTCGCCAATTGGCAAGCAATTGATATATCTTTTACAAAATTTTCAATAAAGGAACTAAAGGAAGCTAACTGGCTGTTTATGGTTCCAGATTGGCATCATGGATACCCACAACCTGAAGATGATTTTGGATATCTAATGGTTACATATGATCTAACAAACAATTGCGAAAAGTGTGGTATTGGACCTGCACAAAATGCACCTTTTCGAATAAAAAAAGAGCCCGGTTGGGGAAAACGCGGCATTCTTCAATTAAATTGGGTGTTTGACGAGTTTTTTGCTAAACCTGATGTATGGCAAAATGTTTTTAAACCGTTTGAAGTTTCTTATCGATCAGTTCTTCATTACAAAAGTTTAAAGGAGCTTAAAACAGTAGTTCAATTATTAATTGATGAGGAAATAGAAATTGAATTGGATGGGTATGACTACGATATATGTGAAATGTGTAAATGCAAAAAGTATCTTCCAATAACGAGAGGAAAATTTCCGCCATTAAAATCACTCCCAAACAAGCATATTTCCAGAACAAAAAATTATTTCGGTAGCGGAGCAAGTGCCTTTAGAGAAATTATTATATCACAATATCTCTTTAAAAAAATCAGTGAGCAGAACATCAAAGGTGTTTCATTCGAGGTTGTTGCCTGACAGTTGTCGTTGTCGCAGTTGTCGCTCGCCAATAAGCTATCCGGGCTGGATTTTGGGCAAAAAAAGGCGAACATCCTGGTTCGAGCGATTCGGATTGAAAAAACGAGACATTTTTTCCGATGAAAAATCGGCATTCTGGCTGCGAAAATTAGAAAACGGACGCACTTTTCCCCGGCATGACAGCATAACAGGTTAAAAAAACTAAGCGGCGTCTTTCCAGGCTTATTTGTGATGCAAACCGCCGAGCCGGGGCAGCGCAATCACCCGGTCAATATCGGAAGCCCTTTCCTGGACCGGGCGAGTGTTGGGCGGGTCTTTGTCGAGATTATAATGCGTCCGGTCATTATGGTAATAGTCTACATATTCCTCGAGCAGTCGGTATAGATGCCCCTCATTCAATATGATTACATGATTTAACAACTCTTTCCGCACACTGCCGACCCAGCGTTCAGCGGTGCCGTTCTGCCAGGGCGAACGGAAAGAAGTGCGTACAGGCTCGATAGAAAAAGCTTTCAAGGTTTCGGTTACCAGGATCGAGAAAATCGTATCCCGGTCATAGATCATGTATTTAGGCGACTCGATTATAGAAAAAGCCGACCTTAGCTGCTTTGTTACCCATTCCTCTGTTGGATTAAACGTAACATTAAAATGAATTATTTTTCGCCTGTCGTGATGAATAATAAAGAAACAATTAAGCTGCCGGAAAAAAAATGTGGGCACAGTAAAAAAATCCATTGCCATAATCCCTTTCCTTTGATTATTTAAGAAGGTCATCCATTTCTTAATCTTATCACCCGACGGCTCCCGCTTCGGCAAATACCGGGAAACAGTTCGTTCCGAAACCCGGAAGCCCAATTTTAACAACTCACCGTGAATCCGCGGCGCTCTCCAGGTGGGATTATCGGTCGCCATTTTGTGAATGAGATTCC
>JAGLSW010000853.1 GCA_023135565.1 Candidatus Aminicenantota bacterium
GATGTGGCAAAACAAGCATGATCCGGTCTATTCTTCGTCTTATTGACAGGACCACCGGAAATATCGTCCTGAACGAACAGGATCTTGTGGAACTGAAACAAAAGGAAAACGGAAATGACCCTGCCGCATTTAAACCTTTCCGAAAAAAGATGAGCGTTGTACAGCAGGATTCCCGTTTTGCTTTTTTCCCGGATCTTTCAATCAGGGATTCATTCTCTCAGATCTTTCCCCAACATGGTTTTGGGGCAGGAGACGAAAATAATTTACTTAAAACTTACATGGATAAGCTTCGTCTTCCTTTTGAATTATTGGAAAAATTGCCAAGAAATTTAAGCTCAGGTGAAATGAAGCGAATGGATATTCTTCGCTCTCTTATCTCAAAACCAAAAGTCCTTTTGCTGGATGAACCCTTCGCGCATATCGATTTTGAAACCCGCACACTTGTCATGCAGGCCATATCAGAATACCTTGCAAAGAATCAGGTCGTTGTTCTTGTGGTCACTCATGAAGATTTTGATCTTAAATATTTTATTGATGAAGATTTTGATTTTCTGAGCATTGCTGATAATAAGCAGAGAATGACTGGTCGGAAATGAGTTTTATTTCCTAATAACTAAATATACAGGTTTGATGCGCTTCTTAAACAAAGTTTGCTTTCTCTTGTAAACGGATTTCGAAGCAAAAGCAAAACTTGCCGAAGGTCCCTGCCTGGAAAGCGACAGGCGCTTTGTTTATTTGATGGGCAATTGCGGCACAGGAGCGCTAATCAATGGTGGAAACGTCTTGCCCGGCCCCTTATACCATGCCCACGTGGTGGGCTTTAGAATCAAAGCATGCGGCGCATGCACCCTATGAGCCGCTTCGCCGCAGGAGCCAATGAGGTGCGTTTTTCAGGGTAGAAAAACGTACCGTTCATTAAAAGTTTTGATCAAACTTTTTCAAAAGTTTGGCCCCCGGCAGGGCCGCCGGAGGCAATATATTGTTCCCCGCCGCACCCTAATCTTTTTTTACGCGCCATAAAGAATCCACGAAATTTTTCTCCGCATCGAAAAAATGGCTGACGATCTCGAAATGGTTTTCCCGGGCGATCCTCTCGATCTCCCCTATATGAAACTTATAAGATGATTCCGTATGGACCGGTTCCCAGGCTTTGAAATTAAACGACCGTTTCAATTCGTCGATATACACGTCCTGGTCTTTTAGGCTGACTAAGTAACTCTGCATCGCTCCCTTAACTACATCATAAGTACTATAATAACGGAACCGCTCTAAGTCGAACCGGCCGCCCAACTCATTGTTGATCCTGTGCAGCAAATTAAGGTTGAACCGCGCCGTGACGCCCTGTTTGTCATTATAAGCGGCGATCATTTTTTTTATATCTTTTTTCAGGTCGAAGCCGATCATCACATAGTCCCGGTTGTTTAAGGCATGCCATAATCCGGATAAAAACAGGCCTATACGGGGCGGGTTGAAATTCCCGATATTGGAACCTAAAAACAACACGATATTCTTTCTCGTGTTCAACCTGGCCAGCCGCTTCAAACCGTTAAAATATTCGGCTACCAGCCCCTGCATCGTTAGGCCCGGCAGTTCCCGGCTCAAATTCGCCATGGATTCCTCTAAAGCCGATTGGGAAATGTCTATGGGGATATAACGAAATGTAAGCTGATGATCTAAAAAATCCCCTAATAAGATTTTGGTCTTTTTCCCGTCCCCGGCTCCAAGTTCCACTAAGTTGAACTCCCGGGCGTCGATGATCTCTCTCAATTCCCCTTTGCTGCGTTCCAGTATTTCCGTTTCGCAGCGGGTCAGGTAGTATTCGGGCAGCGTGGTGATCTGCTGGAACAACATACTCCCTGTTTCATCATATATGTATTCGGTGGGCAGCCACTTTAAGGGCTGCGATAACCCGGTCAATACATCTACGGCAAATTTCTGCAGCAGCTTATGCGACGACATTTCATCGTCATGTGAAATTTCGTAGTTCGTCTCTTCTTTTTCTTCCATGGGTTCCCCCTAATACCTATCATAAATTAGTATTTTTTCAAAACAAAACCTAAAAAAAAACCACCTGATGGTGGGAATTTGAGATTGCTTCGCACTGCGGATTTTAGCTTCTCCGGCCACATTTCTTTTTAACGCGAAGCGGCTTATCGGTCGGGGACGCTGTCCCCCACCCTTTCCTATTTGCATGAGATAAACCTCACCATGTTCTTCGAGTTTTCGATTAATTCTTTAAACATACGGACGGTATAATCGATTTCCTCAGCCTTTGTGCCGTGACCGAGAGATAACCTTAAAGCGCAGTGCGCTTCTTCTTCGCTTAATCCCATTGCCAGCAGCACATGGGACGGTTCGGGCGACCCGGAATGGCAGGCCGACCCGGAAGAAAAATAGACGCCCCTCTTATCCATTTCTAAGACGATGGATTCCCCTCTAAAACCGGGCACGGTTATATTCAGGGTGTTGGGCAGCCGCTCCTCCCTGTGGCCGTTTAAATATGATCCAGGGGCGGCGGCTTTGATGCCCTGTTCTAAGCGGTCCCTGAGTTCTTTAATGCGTTTCATTTCGCTTAAATAGCGGGGGGCCATTTCCGCCGCCCTGCCGAATCCGGCAATTCCGGCTACATTTTCGGTGCCGGAACGGACGCGGTGTTCCTGGCCTCCGCCGTGGATCAAACTCTCTAAATGGACGCCTTTTCTAATGTATAACGCCCCCACTCCTTTGGGGCCGTGCAGCTTATGAGCGGATAGCGAGAACAGGTCCACGCCCAATTCTTCGACGTCTAAGGGGATTTTTCCCGCCCCCTGCACCGCATCGCAGTGAAAGAGAACTCCCCGGGCCCGGGCAATGGCGGCCAGTTCTTTTACCGGCTGGATGGAACCGGTTTCATTGTTGGCCAACATGATGGAAACAAGACAAGTACGCCCGGTTATAGCTTTTTTTAGATCATCGGGATCGACGCGCCCGGTTTTGTCTACTCCTAAGTAGGTGACCTTAAAGTTAAATTTCTCCAGCCAGCGGCAGGCATTAAGCACGGCAGGGTGTTCTATCACGGAGGTGACGATATGATCGCGCTTGCCAATATTAGCAAAAGCAGCGCCCTTTATGGCAAGATTATCGGCTTCGGAACCGCAGCCGGTAAAGACGATTCTCCGCACCGTGCAATTGACTAATTGGGCTACTTTGCGCCGCGCCGCTGCGATGATTTTCCCGGCTCTTTTGCCTTCTCGATGAATGCTGGACGGGTTGCCGTACACCTGCTCCCGGGTTTGAGCCATGTGCTCTTTAACCGCGGGATCTAAATAAGTGGTGGCATTGTGATCTAAATAAATAGTTTCCCGGCCTGTTTTCTCCGCTGCTGCGGGCGCTTCACCGCGGTTCATCTCGCCGCTGCCGATGAGCAGCCGCTCTCCCTGGTGCGCGGCTTTTTCTACCCGGCATAACAGGGACTTATAGACCGGGAACCCGGAAATAGGATCATAATTTTCCAGGTCCGTTAATTCGTTGATATTACAGTCCTGCCAAGCTGCGGGACCCACCGGGCTGCCGCCGGCATGGTTGGCGTCGATGGCCCCTTTTACTATATCCCCGGTGACGATGGCCCGCTGCTCTACCGCACCCCGGGGTGTGCTAATGACTACCTTGTCGCCGTTCTCGATGCCCCTTGCCGCGGCATCCTCCGTATTTATCATAACCGTAGGTTCCGGACGCTCCTTATATAAACCCTCGATGCCGTGATGCTGGGTGTGGAAACTGGTTTTTACCCTGCCGCCGGAATTAAATACCAGCGGATACTGCGCTAATAAATCTGGCCTGGACAGCGGGCCTTCCGTGGGTTCGGTATATCTCGGCAGCGGATCATAGCCGTATTCTTCCAGCACAGAGGAGGCGATTTCAAATTTCCCGGAAGGGGTGTCGAAACCCGGTTTGCCGTCAGGACGCAGCAGTCCCTTTTGCCACTTTTTGTACTGCATCATTTCCGTGTCGATGGAGACTGTGCCCCCGGCTGCCTTCACGTCTTCCAGGGTAAAGCCGGAACCTTTTAAAACATAACGCAGCAGTTCTTCTTCCGTCTGCGGGTAAAGGTGACCGTAGCCCAATCTTTTAGCCAATTCGGCCATAATAAAAAAATCGCTCCTGGCTTCGCCTAAAGGTTCTATCATACGTTCGCGGATGCGAAAAACCGAGCCATAGGTCATATAAGATAAGTTTTCGTAATAAGTGGCCGCCGGCAGCACGATGTCCGCATAGGCCGAATCGGCGGTTAACTGCCGGTCTATAGTAACCAGGAAATCGAGCTCAGCCAGCGTTTTTTTCCATATGTTCGCATTGGGCCAGGAAGTGCAAATCGAACTGCCCAGGATAATCAATGAACGGATTTTATAGGGCTGACCCTTTAATACGGACTCGGGCAGGGCAATGGCGTGGGCTTCGTCCCGGTACTTTATATAGACCGGGAATTTATCCGCTCCCAATCTCGGGCCTTTGCCGGGGTTCTCGATCAAACCGTCCCGGTTGATGGGGAAACGGTTCTTGTCCATGGAAAAACAAAGACCGCCGGGCACATCCAATTGACCGGCCAATGCCCAGAGAATCAACGACGCCCTGATATTCTGCACCCCGCTGCTGCTGTATTCCAGGCCGGTATACATCAACTGGGCCACTCCTTTTGCGGCGGCAATTTTTCGCGCTAAAGAGATAATCTTTCCCGCCGGGATACCGGTGATATGCGCCGCTACTCCTGGACGGTAATGCTGTACGTAAGCGGCCAAATCCTGGAAACCCACAGTCCAGTCGCGCACGAATTCCTCGTCATAGAGTTCCTCTTCGATTAACACATGTATCAAAGATAAGGCCAGGGCGCCGTCCGTGCCGGGGCGAATAGGCAGCCATTCACCTTTTGTGAGTTTTGCGGCGGCAGTTCTCCTGGGGTCGATCACCACCGCTTCCGCGCCTCGATTTACCGCGGCTAAAGTCCTGTGCATATCTATTGGGGGCAGGTCGGTGGCCGGGTTTGTCCCCCAAATAACGATAAGTTCGGAATTTTCGATGTCCGAGAACATATCCATGAACATCCGGCCCATGGTGACATGAGGCGCGATCATGCCGTAAGCCACATAACAGAGAGCGCCTACTCCCATGGTGTTCGGGGAACCGAAAGGAAAAAGCACACTGCTGGCGGATGAGACTGCCACTCCTTTAGGCTGGTACACATCGCACATGGAGAGTTCGAAACTGCCGACGCCGGTATATATTGCCGCTGCTTCCGCGCCATATTCCGCTTTTATGGTTTCCAGTTTATTTACGATTATTTCGGAAGCGTTTTCCCAGGATATTCTTTCGAAATCGTAATTGCCTTTTTTCCCTTTTCTTTTTTGAGGATACAGCAGCCTATCCTTAGAATATATGATTTCCGGGGAGTGTTCACCTAATTTACAGGTAATTCCCATGGGTGAGCCTTCATCGGCCCTAATTTTTACAATTCTTCCATCTTCATCATAGTTAGCGATTACCCAACAGCCGGCGCTGCAAATACCGCAAATTCCTTTTTTTTCATTTTTACCCATAACACTTTCTATTTTATAGGAATTAAAAAGGAATTTCAATAGCTAAAAAAAATTTTCCCACCGGGCAGTTACAAACCTCAATATTGACATATACTGCCCTATCTGTTAAAAATAGGGCGAGGAAAATTTTATGAGTGAAAAAAAAAAAGAGACCTTGAAACAGTTGGAAAAATTGCTGACAGACGATACGAAAGACAACAGCGATTATAAAGCCGGTATCTCCCTCTCTAAAAGAGAACTTACCGGCATAATTATAAGATTATCGGTATCGCTAATTCTAATATTAGTCGTCTTTTTTGCCGGGGTTTTTGAAAGACCGATTTTTATCCCGCTGGCAATCGCTGCCGTGGTTTTGATGGAGATTAACCTGTACAGAAAATCGAAAGACCAAAAATCAGGAAAAAAGAATTAATCCCGCTGCGCTCCCAGCCAATTAGCATTTAAGCAATGAGCATATAAAATCCGACAAAGGCTGCGGTTGCCGGATGCTAAATTTGCAATGCTAATTGCTAATTTTGCAATGCCCAAAAACAAAAAGCCCCACCCCGTGGAGGGCAGGGCTTTTATTTACATAGATTACTTTTATTTAGGTTGTATTTGTGTTTGCCTGTTACTTTTAGTAGACGATGTAGTTGGCGCCATAACCGACTACGTTACAGTTGTACTGGATCCACATGAAACCGTTATCACCCCAACCGGTGCCCCAGGAATTCTTCAGCAGCCAGGCGCCCAGGGCGTCGTCCCAACCGCAGAGAATAATGGCATGATTCGGATGGATCTTTTTCCTACTAGTAGTGATGGCCTCGTAAAAAGTCGTGGT